>MNYE01000029.1 GCA_001873005.1 Dehalococcoidia bacterium CG2_30_46_9 | reverse complement strand
GAGAGGAAGCAGCCCAATTCATTACTCTATATTTTGAGAGGTATCCCAAAGTAAAGGAATATATTGAGAGAACTAAGGAGCAGGCGAGGAAAGTAGGTTATGTGCAAACGGTGATAGGGAGGCGAAGGTTTATACCTGAGATCAATTCCCCCAATCGGCAAGTTAGGGAGGCGGCGGAAAGAATGGCTATAAATGCCCCGGTGCAGGGCACCTCTGCGGATATTATCAAAGTGGCGATGATCAATCTCTACCGAGAGATGAAAAAGCGAAGTTTCAAAAGCAAAATGCTGTTACAAATTCATGATGAATTGCTTTTTGAAGTTCCTCAAGAAGAAACAGAAGACATGAAATCCCTGGTTGCCAAGATAATGCCTGAAGCCATCAAACTTGGCGTGCCCCTGAAAATAGATGTCAAGATAGGCAAAAACTGGGGCGAGATGGCATAGGTTGGGAAATAGAGGGCATTGTGAAGACCTTTAGCTAGTTCGAATCCCGCTCGGGGAGCTTTGTACAGCATGAGCGATATAGGAAGACTCATAGACCGACGGCACTGTCTCCGTTGCGGCAGCGCGCAACAATTGACACGCCACCACGTTATTCCAAAGGCATTGGCTAGGATGGTGGGGCCGGGCTACTGGAACCTTTACGCTTCACTTAATATGGACTGGGATGCCCTCCCAGCCGAATCCATGTTGAAGTTCCGGGATTCTGCGGAGCGATGGACGTCGCTCCCGCACTATACCCAACGGCTTTGTGCTGAATGCCACAACGAGATGCATCGAGAGATAATAATTGTGGACAAGCGGATACGGGAAGCGCAACGTCATCAATGTGATTCCCACTGTGATTTCCTCGAATGCGAGTTCTGGCGACAGTTTGACCTTGGGAATCTGTTTGTTTGGTTTGCTCCTGAGTCACCACTGCTCCCATTAAGCCCGTTGAGTGAACAGGAAGGGGCCATCTCTACACACTTTACACAAGACAAAACTGATGCCTAGCTTGCGTCCTGCTGTTGGTCAAAGCTACAATGAGCCTGAAATCCAAGGAAGTTCGAATTTTCCCCTGGCTCGTATAGAGGAGTTTTCAGCACTCGTTGTGTTATGATATGGGAGGAGGTAGTTAAATGAAGGCTGTTGAATCGAGGGCTGAAGTTTATTTGATGGCTTTGCAATCCCTTTCTAAGGCAGAAAGGGAGACAGTAGTTGCCCGTTTACTAGAAGACAGAAAACTAAGGGAGGATATTCTCGATTTAGCTCTTATCCAGCAGCGGCAAGGAGAACCCTCGCGACCTTTCAGGGAGTACTTGGCTGCAAGGGGAAGCCGGAGCCGTAAGAAGTGAATTACGAAGTCCGAATTCTTCGCGTTGCCGAGAAGGAAATGGACAAACTCCCCAGAGCAGTTCATGCTCGCATCAGTAGAAAAATCCTTTCATTCGAAGACAATCCCAGACCTAGGGGCGCAAAGAAACTTAGCGGTCATGAAGAATACCGCCTTCGAGCGGGCGATTATAGGGTCTTATATACTATCGATGACAAGGGGCATGTGGTTACAGTCTTTGCTGTAGGCCATCGACGGGAAGTATATCGATAGCCCAACCTTGATAAAGGAGACTACGAGCTACACATCGAAGAAAGTTCGGACTTTCTCCTGGGGCGGGGAGCAGATTTACTTTTCTGAATCTGGATAGATACGAAATGGGCCGAACTCAGTTTATGACTTCTCTAAGTTCTTGACGAGGTCGAGATGGATAGCAAGGATAAACGGGAAAGAGCGTTATGTCAGGCGTTTCTTGCCTGGTATAATCGGCAGCATAACACGGCCTATGAGGGACGTGAAAGAGCAGAGGATAGATATCCTGAGCTTAGGAATGAGAAACAGAGGCTATGGGACTTCATTTGCTATGAAAGAGGGGTAAATGACTGGATTGCAGTCGAGATAAAAGAGCTGGTCAATCCTAAGGCTTTGCAGGGAGTGAGCCGTCCCTTGAAAATCGTGAAACGAGTCGAGAAAAAGTGCGCTGGCAAGCTTACCGGGGTCTATTGGTTAAACTTGCCACCTATCCCAAAAATAGAACAAGGCAAGCAAGAGGAATTGGTTGAATGCCTCTGTGGGGTCCTGGCACGTGAGGAGCCTCTACTGAAGGACGGAGAGCATGTCAGTGTAGGCCCGCGAGTTGAACAATGTTTGGGCTGGGAACTATGGCCGGCTAATTCTTTCCCTCTTGAGATTTACTTGACTAAAGTAAGGGATGATAGTACCCGTCTGTTTCTCAAGAGCTTTGCTGGTTGGACAGAACCAACAATCCCGTATGCAGAGGAAATAGAAAGGTTAGTTAAATCAGCAGATGGTCAACTCGCTGAAGCTAAGGAGAGGGGAGCAAGCAAAACCTTCTTGGTTTTTGTCTGCCAATTCCCCCCAGAAGAGCAGCTTCAGGATGACGTTCTTCATTTGCCAAAGGATCATCAGCTGAACATAGACCACATTTATTTGATGCATGATAACGAGGTTTTTCCTTTAAGATAAGCATGGATATCGGCAGCAGCCCGCTTACCAGCTCCCATGGCGCTAATAACCGTAGCCGCTCCAGTAGCCATATCTCCGCCGCACCAGATTTTTTCCTTGCTCGTTCTGCCTGTAGCTTCATCAGTTTTTACCGTGCCCCATTTGGTAAGCTCAAGCCCTTTTGTTGTTGAGGGGATGATGGGATTGGGTGTTGTGCCCAGAGCGGGTATAGCCGTATCAATGTCCATGATAAATTCACTTCCTGGCTTAGGAATTGGTCGGCGCCGGCCACTTTCATCAGACTCGCCAAGCTCCATTTCATATAATTCTACGGCTTTTACCCTGCCCTGTTCGTCGCCGATGAATCTCTTAGGATTGGTCAAAAGCTTAAAAATAACCCCTTCTTCTTCGGCATTGTCCCTCTCCTCAGCTCTAGCTGGCATTTCGACTCTAGAACGGCGATAAATAATATATACTTCTTCAGCCCCAAGCCTGAGAGCGCACCTGGAAGCGTCCATAGCGACATTCCCTCCACCAAAAACTACCACTCTTTTCCCCACTTTTATCGGGGTATCATATTCAGGAAAGAGATAAGCCTTCATCAGGTTTGTTCTAGTAAGAAATTCGTTGGCGGAATAAATGCCACTGAGGTTCTCGCCAGGAATGTTTAGAAACATTGGTGCTCCAGCACCGGGGGCTAAGAAAACTGCATTATAACCATTTTGCAAAAGTTCATCTGCGGTAGCTATTTTGCCTATCACGTGATCAAGCGTAATTTCTACGCCCAGGGCTTTTACATAATTAACCTCACCCTGGACAATCACCTTGGGTAATCTAAATTCGGGTATGCCATACATCAGCACACCGCCAGCTACATGGAGTGCTTCAAAGATAATAACTTCGTATCCCAATTTAGCTAGGTCAGCAGCACAGGTTAAGCCTGCTGGTCCCGAGCCCACTATAGCTACCTTCCTATTATTGGGTTTTGTGCGCTTCTTTTGCCAATCAGTAATTTCAGGGTGGGCTCGTTCCCAATCAGCTACATAGCGTTCCAGACGGCCGATGGCTACGGGCGCACCTTTCTTGGCTAAGGCACAGGTCATCTCGCATTGTGTCTCCTGTGGGCAAACCCTGCCGCAAATGCCGGGAAGGCTGTTCTTACTCTTAAGTATTCTTACCGCCTCAGACATATCGTCTTCATGCAATGCTTCTATAAATTCAGGAATTTCCACATTGACAGGGCAACCATTTTTACAGGAAGGCTTCTTACATTGGATGCAGCGACTTGCTTCCTCAAAAGCCTGCTCTTGAGTGTATCCCAGAGCTACCTCATTAAAATTCCTTCTTCTCAGCTCTGGTGTCTGCTTTGGTATTGGCACGCGGTTTAAGTTTATCTTTTTCTTTTCGGTCATGTCTGCTCATCTCCTTGCTAGACTTGTTTCCCAGAGTTGCAGCGATTTCTTTTCCTCGTCCAGATAGGTGCGCTGGCGATTCATAAGTAAATCCCAATCTACTTCATGCCCATCAAAATCCGGTCCATCAACACAGACAAATTTAGTTTCGCCACCCACCGATGCACGACAACAACCGCACATTCCCGTGCCATCAACCATTATAGGATTGAGGCTGACGATAGTCTTGACGCCAAAAGGTTTGGTAGTTAAGGAACAAAATTTCATCATTATCGTGGGACCAATGGCGATAACCCTGTCAACCTTGGTGTTCTGTAGGAGTTCCTTTAACGGCTCAGTAACTAATCCTTTACGCTTGTAGGAGCCATCATCAGTGGTCACTATAAGCTCATCACTTACACTAGCTAACCGTTCTTCCCAGAAAACTAAGTCTTTAGTGCGAAACCCCATAATTGAGATGACCTTGTTTCCTGCCTTTTTCATCGCCCGAGCAATAGGTACAATAGTAGCAATAGCAAACCCTCCGGCAACACAGACTACAGTGCCAAATTTTTCAACTTCGGTGGGGCGACCAAGTGGACCAACAAAATTAAGCAGGCTATCGCCGGCACAAAGCAAGGCCAGCTTTTTCGTAGTAGTGCCGGCCTCCATAAAGACAATTGTCACATCCCCTTCCTCTCTATACCAGTCGGCAATTGTCAAAGGAATACGTTCTCCTCTTTCGTCACTTCTGACAATAACAAATTGTCCTGCCTGGGCTTTTTTTGCTACCTCTGGTGCTTTAACTTTAAACAGGTGAATATTAGGGGTAAGGTCCTCTCGAGCTAAAATTTGGTACATATATCCTCTCCTTTGCTTCATAATATTAAAGATGGATTATAGCCTCATCGGATTTAATTGTAAAATCTATGACAGAATAGTTAACCTCTATGTTACACTAATCTAAAGAAATGCCAGAGTTGCCTGAAGTAGAGACGATTAAAAGTGAACTCCTGCCCTGTGTGGTAGGGCAGAGTGTTACTCAGATCACTATTCTGGACGCTAAGTTAGTTTCCGGGATTTCAATAGAGGAATTTTGCCGCCGATTAATTGGGCAGGCGATAAAAAGTCTGGAACGGCGAGGGAAATACCTTATCTTCCATCTCGCAGATACCCAATCATTAGTTATGCACTTAAAGATGTCTGGCACCTTATTGCTGAATCCGCAGGGAACTGGCCACTATGTCAGGGCGATATTTCACTTCTCTAATGGTATCCGGCTTTTGTTTCGCGACCCGCGCCGCTTTGGGGTGATATGGCTAGTGGCGGATGCTGAAAGCTTGGT
>MNYE01000005.1:5172-5264 GCA_001873005.1 Dehalococcoidia bacterium CG2_30_46_9 | reverse complement strand
GGAGGTGTTTAATAATGTACCAAAAAATACTTGTCCCCCTTGATGGGTCAAAACTGGCAGAATGTGTCTTGCCTCATGTAAAGGCAATAGCC
>MNYE01000005.1:0-5158 GCA_001873005.1 Dehalococcoidia bacterium CG2_30_46_9 | reverse complement strand
CGGGAAGGTGGTGCTCTTAGAAGTTGTAGAGCCACCTCCTACCTGGGCAGCGGAAGGCATTGATTTTAATGCAGTACAAAATGCCAATATCAAAGCAGCCAAAGAATATCTTCCCAAGATGGAATCCCAGCTTAGCTCGGAGGGGTTCAATGTAAGCTCGGAGATATTAGTGGGCAGAGCTGCTGAGACTATCGCTGAATTCGCTAAACAGAACGCAATAGATCTTATTGCTATTGCCACGCACGGTCGCTCTGGCGTCAGTCGGTGGGTATGGGGAAGTGTGGCAGACAAGGTATTGCGCTCATCCCAAGTACCAGTCCTGGTGATTCGGCCTGCCGGTTCTGAGTCTGGCGACTAGCCTTATTTCAGAGACAATCCCAAATGTTACGCTCGCTTAGCTGTAAGGGAGCGGTGTAGCGGAGCCGTTCAGAGTTTAGTACCATAAAGTGGGGAGGCAATAATGGCTGATAAAACAAGTTCCAGGAGATCTGACAAAGTTTCAATCCATATAACTGGAATGACCTGCACTACCTGTGCGGCTACCATCGAGAAAGGTCTTACTGAAACTCCTGGTGTAGAGCAGGCCAGCGTTAATTTCGCTGCGGAGAAGGCTTCTATAAAATACGATCCTGCTAAGGTGGATCTTGCCAAGATTAAAAATACTGTCTCGCAATTAGGTTACGGGGTTGCTACCAGGAAGTCAATATTCCCGGTAAGTGGGATGACATGTGCTTCCTGCGTTGCTCGAGTAGAGAAGGCTCTCTCCAGCGTGCCCGGCGTAATTTCAGCTAGCGTGAATCTGGCCTCGGAGAAAGCTACAGTAGAGTACCTCGAGGGGACAGAGCTGGCTGACCTGAGACAGGCAGTAAAAGAGGCTGGCTATGAACTCGGTCACGAGGTGCAGGCTCTGGAAGGTGTGACTACTGCTGTCCAGCGGGAGACTCGAGCTTTAAGGAATAGGCTTATCATCGCTGCTGCCCTCGCTTCATCAATTATGGCTCTAGGCTGGGGACCTCCTTTTGTCGGCAAATCCTACTTATTGTGGGCTTTGGCTACACCAGTGCAATTTTGGGCTGGCTGGCGATTCTACCGGGGTGCATGGGGGGCACTGAAACATAGAACTTCCGACATGAATACCTTGATTGCTGTAGGCACATCAGCGGCTTACATCTACAGTATGGTAGCTGTCATCTTCCCAGGTCTTTTCGCCGCTGGTGGGCTAGAGCCTCATCTTTATTTTGATACCTCAGCCATGATTATTACCTTAATTCTCCTTGGTCGTTTTCTGGAAGCTAGAGCTAAACGACAGACCTCGGAGGCAATAAAGAAGCTTATTGGTATGCAACCAAAGACTGCTCTTGTTATCCATGATGGCCAGGAAAGGGAAATTCCTGTTGAAGATGTTCAGGTTGGAGACATTATCCTGGTACGACCGGGTGAGCGAGTACCCGTGGATGGCATAGTTCGCCAGGGATATTCCAGTATAGACGAGTCAATGATTACCGGAGAGAGTATCCCTGTGGAGAAAAAGGTGGGTGATGAGGTTATTGGTGCCACCATTAACAAGATGGGCAGTCTCCAATTCGAAGCAACCAAGGTAGGTAAGGACACAACGCTGGCTCATATTATCAGGATGGTAGAAGAAGCCCAGGGAAGCAAGGCACCTATCCAGCGCCTGGCTGATGTCATCGCTAGCTACTTTGTGCCAGCGGTTATTGGCATTGCTATCGTCACTTTCATAATCTGGTATTTCGTGGGACCACCGCCATCTCTCACTTTTGCCCTTCTTAACTTTGTCGCCGTACTAATTATTGCCTGTCCCTGTGCTCTGGGACTGGCAACTCCAACTGCGATTATGGTAGGCACAGGTAAGGGAGCCGAGCATGGTATTCTTATCAGGAGTGCTGAAGCCCTGGAGAGAGCCCATCAGATAAACACGGTGCTTCTGGATAAAACAGGTACTCTGACCCGTGGTGAGCCCATGGTAACTGATATAATCGCTGCTCCCTTTTCTTCTCGGGAAGAGGTTCTTCGCTTAGCCGCCTCTGTGGAGCATAGCTCAGAACACCCACTCGGTGAGGCAGTGGTCAAGGCTGCTTTAGATAAAAGACTGGAATTATCTTCACCATCAGATTTTAATGCTATCCCGGGACGTGGTGTGGAGGCTCTGGTGGATGGTAAAAAGCTTTTCTTGGGCAATCTCAAGTTAATGGAAGAAAGGGGATTTTCTTTAGATGGGCTAGGAGAGAAAGCCAATAAAATCTTTGAAGAAGGTAAGACAGTGATATTCTTAGGTATGGATAGTCAGGTGGTGGGAATCATCGCCTTAGCTGATACTCTTAAGCCAAATGCCAAAGAAGCACTTCAAGCACTACGCAGGATAGGTGTTGAGACAGTGATGCTTACTGGAGACAATCGGCGCACAGCCGAGACTATTGCCCGAGATGTGGGCATTAGCCGTGTCCTGGCAGAGGTGCTCCCTGAAAATAAGGCTCAGGAAGTCAAGAAGCTACAGGAAGAAGGAAAAGTGGTGGCAATGGTTGGTGATGGAATTAACGATGCCCCGGCATTAGCCCAGGCAGACGTGGGTATTGCTATTGGCACAGGCACCGATGTTGCCATAGAAACCGGAGATGTTACTCTGATTAGCGGTGATTTGATGGGAGTCGTAACTGCTATATACCTGAGCAAGCGTACTATGAGAACTATTAAGCAGAACCTTTTCTGGGCCTTTGCTTACAATACCGCCCTTATCCCTGTGGCGGCAGGAGTATTGTATCTTGCCTTTGGGCATGCCGGTGTACCCACCGGGCTTCATTTCATCCTGGGTGACTATGGTTTCCTGAATCCAATGTTGGCAGCGGCAGCTATGGCAGCTAGCTCCGTCACCGTGGTATCCAATTCACTGCGTTTAAGAAGGTTTAAAGCCTTTTTACAACCGAGCATAATACAATGTTCAAACAGGAGGAAAAGTAATGAAGTACACTGCTAAGGTGGCAACACCAGAATATGCCGAACTGAAGCGGCGGCTGGGCTTTGAGTTCAATGGCATGCGGCTACACGAGTACTACTTCGAAAACCTCGGTGGCACAGAGCAGCCTGACAAATCGGGCAAGTTGCCCTGAACTTGTTTCAGGGTGACTGAGGAGTTTGGCAGTTACGATGATTGGAGAAAGGATTTCAATGCTACCGCCACAATGCGGGGGATTGGCTGGGCTATTCTATACCGGGATAATATAACAGGTAACCTGGTAAACCAGTGGATCAACGAACATGAGACTGGCCACCTTGCGGGTTGTATTTCCCTCCTGGTGCTTGATGTTTTCGAACATGCCTTTATGATTGATTACGGGCTGAAGCGAGGCGATTATATTGGGGCATTCTTTTGAGCATCAATGACAAGGCCACGGCTTATGTCTCTCTTAATTATAATTGCGCGTTTCCTACAATTGATATAACCAAGATGCTAGAGTTGCTCAACTGGTTTTCCTTCAGCTACTTTATCGGCAGGTATTGCTTTGGCTATCGGTGTCGGAATACAGAACTTTCCCGAAGGACTGGCGGTCTCTGCACCTCTTCACCGCATTGGAGAACAAGCCTAAAGAAAATTGACAATGGAAAGGTTATGGCTTATATTGCGTTGTAAAGAGGTAAGAACATGACAACTGAACAAGATAAGACTTTAGCGGCACTTCAAATTGCTATTCAAATGGAAATTGATGGTAAGGAATACTATCTCAAAGTTAGCCGGGAAAGTAGTAATGAGCTAGGTAAGAAGTTGTTGCAGTCGCTAGCTGCTGAAGAAGATGTTCACCGGCAGAAATTTGAGGAGATATACAGTGCCATTCGGAATAAGAAGGCTTGGCCAATGACCGATTTTCGTCCCGACGGAGGCAAAAGGTTAAGAACTGTATTTGCTAGAGCAACCGAGGCGATTGAGCGCAATATAAAGATTGCTACCACTGAACTCGATGCTGTAAAAATAGCAATGGATATGGAAAACAAAACATATGATTTCTATAAAGCCCAAGGAAGAAAGACTATCTATAATACCGAGAAAGATTTCTATGAAACTTTGGCTGGGGAAGAAAGAGAGCATCATTTAATTCTTCTTGACTACTACGAATATCTCAAAGACCCGATGGGATGGTTTGTTGCCAAAGAGCATCGTTTGGATGCAGGTTGAATATTACCCGTAGTGCCCTAAATATATGCTCTGAGATGAAAAAGCCGAGGGGAAACGATGAAAGTCTTAGGCATAATGGGTAGTCCCAGAAGGAAGGGCAATACCGAAATACTTCTTGATTGGGTTCTTGCCGGTGCCGAGGCATCTGGGGCACAAGTAGAGAAAGTCATAGTTTCGGAACTTCGTATCTCGCCTTGCCGTGAGATATATGCCTGCCTGAAGGATGGCAACTGTGCCATCAAAGATGACATGCAAGCGTTGTACACTAAGCTCCTGGAGGCCGACCGTATCATTTTTGCCTCTCCGATATTCTTCTACGGAATTACAAGCCAGGCAAAAGCCCTGGTAGATAGATGTCAGGCACTTTGGGCGAGAAGGCATGTGTTAGGCATAATTCAGGATAAGGGTAGGGTACGGAAAGGGGCATTTATTTCGGTGGGTGCCACCAAAGGGAAAAGACTATTTGATGGCTCCATACTTACCTTGAAATATTTCTTTGAGGCAATCGGTGCTAAATATAGCTATGAGTTGTTGGTAAGAGGAGTGGACAATAAAGGAGAAATACAGCAGCAACCGACTGCTCTCCAAGATGCTTTTGCTCTCGGTCAAAAGCTGGTCCTCGAAGATAGCTGATTCGTACAATACTTGTGATGCTACATCAAGCCGTACTAATGTCATTCCGAACTTGTTTCGGAATCTCACCTTGAACTTGTTTCAGGGCAGAGATGCTGAATCAAGTTCAGCATGACAATATTGGTGAAGTGTTACGTGAATAAACTGCCAAAAGTTGCGCTGATAGTATCATTGGCCTTGCTTGTGATGGGGCTCATAATGCCGGGTTGCTCCACGCAGGGCACAAAAGGAGATAACCGAGCACCTGATTTTCAGCTTAATGATCTTGAGGGGAAACTTGTTTTCCTCAGAAATTTTCGTGGCAAAGCGGTAATGCTCAACTTCTGGGCAACCCGGTGC
>MNYE01000091.1 GCA_001873005.1 Dehalococcoidia bacterium CG2_30_46_9 | reverse complement strand
AAGCTAGCGGAGCTTAGCGGAGCTGCTGTCATTCTGGGCAGTGCCACGCCGGATATTGAAAGTTTTCACCAGGCACAATTAGGTAAATATCAACTAATAGAATTGAAAGAAAGGGTTACTCCATGTGGCTGCTTCTCGTTACCTGAGGTGAGTATAGTGGACTTAAAGGAGGAACTTAAGGCGGGGAATACTAGCCTGTTGAGCCGCTCTTTATCCCGGGCGATTAAGGAGACACTGCAAAGAGGTGAGCAAATAATTTTATTCCTTAATCGTCGTGGTGCCGCTACCTTTATTCAGTGTCGTCGTTGTCACTTTGTCTTTCGTTGCCCCCGTTGTTCTGTAGCTCTTACCTTTCACTCGGCAGAAAGAAAATTGACCTGCCATCGTTGTAACTATTTCGTTCCTGTGCCGCGAGCTTGTCCTCAGTGCTTTAGCACCTATCTCAAGTTTCTCGGTGTAGGCACGCAGAAGATAGAGGAAGAAGTAAAGTTTCTTTTCCCCGAGGCAAGAGTGCTTCGTTGGGACAAAGATGTTGTTACTAGAAGATATGCTCATGAAGAATTATTGCGAGACTTTCGTGACCACAAGGCAGATATACTTATTGGTACCCAGATGATAGCCAAAGGCTTAGACCTACCTCAGATAACTTTGGCTGGGATAATCAATGCTGACACTGGACTCAATTTTCCTGATTTCCGTGCTGGCGAACGCACCTTTCAACTCTTGTGTCAAGTAGCTGGCAGGGCTGGGCGTGGCATTAAAGCCGGGAAAGTCATTATTCAGACATACTCTCCAGAAAACTATGCTATCCAGGCTGCAGCTAAACATGATTATGTAACTTTTTATCAGCAGGAGATAAAATACCGGCAGGAATACAATTATCCGCCATTTAGTCAACTTATTCGCTTGGTATATGCTCATGCCAATAATGGTCGATGTCGCCTAGCGGCAGAAAAGATGAGCCACTTTATTCTGAAAGAAAAGGAAAACAAAGATCTAAGTGACCTCAATTTGATTGGCCCTATGCCGGCTCTTCCTGCCAGAATCAGGGGCAGGTATCGCTGGCAGCTCATACTTCGTGCTTCTAAGCCGGCTCAGGTACTCTCAGAAATAACTTTGCCACAAGGTTGGGTTATAGATGTGGATCCTGTAGCCCTGAACTAGATTCAGGGCTAACTTCATAGCAGTCCCAACATGAGATTGATTACTATACGCTTACCAAAATAGAAATAGCGTGGTAAAATGGGTCATTGACTTTAAAAATAAAAATATTAGAGGAGTTAATACTATGGCAGAAAAGGTCGCAAGGAAGAAATGGGAGA
This sequence comes from Dehalococcoidia bacterium CG2_30_46_9, assembly GCA_001873005.1. Lineage (GTDB taxonomy): Bacteria > Chloroflexota > Dehalococcoidia > GIF9 > AB-539-J10 > CG2-30-46-9. The sequence continues at coordinate 3,986 of MNYE01000091.1, read as the reverse complement.
AAGTCCCAGGATTTGATTTCAAGGACATCATCTATGAAAAGAGGCCAGGCATAGCTAGAATAACTATAAATAGACCGGAGGCATATAATGCCTTCACTACATATACTCAGATAGAGCTCATAAAAGCTCTCCAAGATGCGGCAGATGACGCTGCTATAGGTGTAGTAGTCCTTACTGGTGCTGGAGATAAAGCGTTTTGTACCGGTGGTGATGCAAAAGAAGCAAAATCTGGTTATCGCAGCGGGATGCTAGAGAATGATTTAAGAGTTAAAACGCTTATACGAGAGATGCCAAAGCCGGTGATTGCAGCGGTAAATGGTTTTGCTATAGGTGGAGGACATGTTTATCAACAGATTTGCGATCTCTCTATAGCTTCAGAAAATGCTGTTCTTGGACAAGCAGGCCCGATGGTTGGAAGTTTTGATCCAGGACTAGGTGTTATTGACTTAATGTTGGTGGTAGGAGAAAAGAAAGCCAAGGAGATATGGTATCTTTGCCACAGATACACTGCTAAAGAGGCTTTGGAGATGGGATTGGTGAATAAGGTAGTGCCTCAAGAAAAATTGGAAGAGGAAGTAGATAAATGGTGTGATGAGATATTAGAAAAAAGTCCTGGTGCCATAGCTGGTCTCAAAGCAATTTTTTCCGCCGCTACTACTTATATGCGGGGAATCGAACAAGTGGCATCTCAGTATTTGTGGAAATATTATGCTACTGAAGAGTCTGCACATTGGAAGAAATCATTCTGGGAGAAAAAGAAGCCGGAATGGCAGAAATTTAGGAGGAAAGAAATATTTCCCGGGGTTTACGAGGAAGAAAAGAAATAGTGGTGAACCTGTGTTAGCTGCACTTCACCTCTTGAGTTGAATTGCTCTATCTATTGTTATGGCTACCGAAGGTAGTATTTTTGTCTCAGTATTTGTGAGATTTGTGGCAAGAAGGTAAACGCTTTCTCAACAATCCTTTCCTCAATGTTAGAAGCCTGACCCTTCTCTGCTACCTGGTCAGAAATATTATCGTCGGCACCTAGCTGCCCAATATCCCTGAGGCAGCACCTCGCTGGTGCTACGAGAGCCTGTTCCGCAATTTGCTTTGTTGGTAGATTTGTGTTTTGAGAGACTACTTCCCAGTATTCCGTTAGCCGCTTAGCCAGTGTTTCCGGTGTCTCTTTGGCGAGGATTGTTGACTCGGTGGGGACAATGCCCCAGGAGATAATTCCACCGCTCCTTAGAAATTCGGCTACAGCGTCGGCATATTCCTTGGGCATGAATTCAATTTGATAGGCATCGAAGGAGAGTATCTCAATCCCTAACTCCAGCAAGTAAGGCAGGTTCACGTTGGCGCACAGATGCAGCCCTTTAGGACCTTCCAAGCCTTGGATAAAATTGCGGTAGTCTTCTTTAGCCTGGCGGTCATTGTAACCTGCGAGACCACTGAATACATAACCCAGTCCTGGCTCGTCCACCCAGACGAAGGCATTGGGATTCCTTTCTTTAAGTTCCCGATATTGAGCGTTTACTTTCCTCTGTATGAAGTCGAATAGGATGGCTCTCACCTCCTCGTTATAAATAATTGGCTTGCGATTTTCATCAATGACATTGAAGCCGAAACTTACCGGTCCGGTGATCTGCCCCCTGATAGCATGGTAGCCCCGAAGATCCTTCGCCAGGAACTTGTGAAAAACTAGTGAATACTCTCGACTCAAGGCAAAGGTTTCAATACTGTCGCTTTTCTCGAAATAATTTGAGAGTTCCTGTTCAAATCTAGTAGTATTGAAGTTAAGCCTTTTGTTTTCAAGATCTACAGCTATCCCGGGAAAGTTCTGTGACGCCTGAGCATACATATCCTCATAGTAGCTTACCTTAGGAAGCTGAGGCCAGAAGGGAACATCTAGACTGAGCGCAAGCTCAAGTGCTTTTTCAATGTTGGTATGGGGCATAATACCCATCGCCGTGGTCTTGCATCTTGACTCAAGTGCCATATTAGAATCGCTTCACTCGATAATTCACTGGAAACTAAAGAGGCTCCCTTTCTTTAAGTAGTAGGCGCATCTTATAAAAAAACTTGACATGATGCATATGAACTACTATGTAGCTTTAGTATATACTTTGGATTTGGGAAAGTTAAGATTTTCGGGAGGTGAGACTATGGGTGAACTGCTTGGCAAAAGAGAAGAGCACAAAAGCATTCTCCAATTTGCCGCCGAACTGAAGAATATTGCCGAGGAAATTAAAAGATGGAAGAACGACATAACCTGGACCTTAAACCCATAGGGACAATTCATTCGCCTTACAAAAGCAGGGAAGAGGCACCATACCAGGGCTGCGGACGTGAGGAAATCTGTGCCGTGGAGGTTTTCCCCGAGTTCGAAGAAGGGCTAAAAGATATAGAAGGATTTTCCCACCTCATCTTAATATACTGGCTCCACCAATCTAGAGGGTATTCTCTCAACGTCAGAACGCCATGGGATGTAGTACCACACGGGCTTTTCACCACCAGGTCGCCGAATAGACCCTGTCCACTGGGATTATGCGTAGTGGGATTAGTAGCGAGAGAGGGAAACATACTCAAAGTGAAGGGATTAGACGCTTTAGATGGCACTCCTCTATTAGATATCAAACCTTATATTCCATCTCTAGATGCCAAAACCGATGCTAAGGTTGGTTGGCTTGAAGATAAACTAACGAATTCCTAGAAGGCTTACTAATAAAATAGTAAGGACGATGGTAGTAATAGCTACATAAAGTTTGTCTCCTTCGAGGGCAAAGAGAAAAATTGAAATACCTACTCTGAGGACAGGTATAGCGATAAGAAATAACAGTCCCAGCTCAATTATAGCAAAAGGATGTAGAGCTGCTGCCTGTGACAAAATACTACCGATGTCCAGGGAAAAGAAACGCTGTGGAGGCATAGCTTGGTCGTATAACAAAAGGTCCTCTAGATTCCAGCCAGTACTTAAGCTATTGTGCTTTATTAGCATCAGCACCACGCCAAAGAAGATAATAATGGCGCTAATAAGCACGCCCCAACGCAGAACAAAGCTTATCACTGCTTCTTTGGAGACAGTGGTTCTTGCCTTCTTCATATATTTATTCCCAAACCGCTAAAGATCATTTGCACAGCCACAATAACTAAGACAATAGCAAATATCCTTCTGATGAGAATATTCTTCGCTCTGGGAAGCCATCTAGCGCCTAAGGTAGCTCCCACAAGAACACCTAAAGCTACTGGTGCTGCTACGAAGGGATTAATGTAGCCACGAGCAAAATAAATGCCAGCACTAGCCGCAGCAGTGACGCCTATCATGAAATTACTGGTGGTTGTAGACACCTTGATAGGCAGACGCATGGCAAGATCCATAGATAATACCTTGAAGGGGCCACTTCCTACTCCCAGAAGTCCCGATATGATGCCAGCGATATACATCATCCCGAAAGCGATAGGAGTCTTAGATGCTTCGTATGACACTTCCCTGTCAAGATATTCATCATAGTATTTTCCTTCCAGTCTAAGGCGGCGCGATAGCCCGTTTTGTTTTGAGAGTGTTCCCTTTATAGGGGCTTCTTGCCTTCGTCTTATTACTGGCACAAATGAAAGCAGAAGGACAATTCCAAAGATAATGAATAGAGCAGGTGTTCTAACTACTGCCAAAAGTGTGGCACCTGTGATGGCTCCGACCGTGGTGGCAACTTCCAGAAACATGGCGATTCTTATATTGGTGATCTTTTCCTTTACATAAGCTGCGGCAGCGCCACAGGAGGTGGCGATTACGGAGACTATACTGGCTCCAAAGGCGTAGTGAATATCAACGTGGAAGAGAAGAGTAAGGGCAGGAATCACAATCATTCCTCCACCTAAGCCTAAGAGGGATCCCAGAAATCCCGCCGCTACTGAAATCAAGAAAAGAACTATCAAGAAGAAAGTGGGGGCACCAATGGTCATGTGGATGTTAATCAATTTGGGCTCGTATTCCTTTTCTAATTCTC
>MNYE01000023.1:3809-5392 GCA_001873005.1 Dehalococcoidia bacterium CG2_30_46_9 | reverse complement strand
TTAGCAATAGCTGTTTTAGTTTCTCTTTTCCCCAAGGGGGGGACTTTGCACTTTCAGAGTTGACGCAGAAAGTAATGACTGATACAATACTACGAATGCAGAGAAAAGGCCTAGTTCTTAGTTCAGGAGGTAGAAATGGCAGAACTTAATAAGATCGTTATCCTGGGTGGTGGGGAAAGAGTGGAAAAGATACGGGACTTATTTTCTCGAGCTGGTTCAAAAGTCGCTGTGGTGGGGCTGAAAGAGGATTATACTAAGGAATTGGTGGATGCTGATCTGGTGTTGGAAGACCTCCCCCCTGGAGACATGGAAACAAAAAGGAATGTCCTGCGTAACTGTGATAAAAAAACCCCGCCAAAAACAATCTTGGCTACCACAGCATCTTCGGGGATTACTGAACTGGCTTCCGCCGCTAAAAGAGTACAAAAGTTTGTCGGCTTAAACTTCACTTTTAATCCTTTTGAAGATAAGTGTCTAGTTCAATTGACCAGGGGATGGCAAAGCTCTGAAGAAACAATTCAATCATGCAAGGCCCTGGCAGAAAAAGTTGGTGCTGTAACCGTGGAGCTGGAAGATTCGCCAGGACTTGTGCTCGATAGGGTGCTTACTACGGTAATAAATGAAGCCGCCATGATGAGAATGTCTAAAGTCGCTTCTATTGAGGATATTGATAGAATAACTAAGCTATGCCTCAACTGGCCAATGGGACCTTTTGAATTTGCTGACACAATCGGAATAGATAAAGTAGTAGCCACTCTAGAACTCCTTTCTCAGCAATTGGGACAGCAATATTTGCCTTGCCGCTTGCTCAGGCAGATGGTAGCAGCCGGGCAATTGGGCAAAAAGACAGGGAAAGGCTTCTACAACTATAAATAAAGAAGGGTGACCCTCGTCCACCCACCCCTTTATCTGGCGAGGGAGAGGAGGTAGCTATGGAATTTAAGAATATTCTTTACACCAAGGAAAAAGGAATAGCTAAGATCATAATTAATAGACCCGAGGTCAGAAATGCTTTGAATCAAGCCACAAGGTGGGAAATCAGAGAAGTCGTAGAGGACATCAAGAAAGACAAGAATGTCAGGGTAGTTATTTTTACCGGGGCTGGGGATAAAGCTTTTGTAGCTGGTGCCGATATCACGGAATTCAAAGGGGCAATCCCCATAATCATGGAAGAGCGCGCTGCTACTACAGGGCAAGGGCTTTTCAATGATATAGAAGGCCTGCCCATGCCGGTTATCGCCATGATTAATGGATTTTGCCTTGGCGGTGGCTGTGAACTAGCTATGGCCTGCGATATAAGGATTGCCTCGGAAAATGCCAGATTTGGACAGCCAGAGATCAATGTAGGAATTATTCCTGGAGCCGGTGGAACACAACGGCTACCCAGGCTGGTGGGTTGGGGCAGGGCTAAGGAACTGATATATACTGGCAGGATAATAGATGCTGCTGAGGCAGAAAGAATTGGCCTGGTGGACAAGATGGTGCCCGCGGATAAACTAGAGGAAGCGGTAAACCACCTGGCTGAGACCATAGTCAGTAAAAGTCCTTTGATTGTAAGTATCGCCAAGAAGACCATAAATAGG
>MNYE01000023.1:0-3790 GCA_001873005.1 Dehalococcoidia bacterium CG2_30_46_9 | reverse complement strand
CTGCCGGGTTGAGCTATGAAAGAAGCAACCTCGCCTTTTGCTTCTCTACTGAAGACCAGAAGGAGGGGGCGGCTGCTTTTCTGGAAAAGCGAAAGCCCGAATTCAAGGGAAAATAGTAAAGGAGAAAGATGGAAATTGCAATAGGGATCGTAGGAGCAGCCTTAGGTCTACTAGGCGTGATTTTGGCTTACATATTTAAAGCCAATCATCGTTACTTGCAGCAATTACAAGCCAGCATAAGTGGCATAGCCCAAATGGTTAACGATGTTCACGAGGGACAAAAAGAGATAGCCCAGATAGTTAAAGAGATAGCCCAGATGGTTAAGGATGTCCATGAAGGTCAAAGGGAGATAGTCAAATTGTTAAGCAAGTAAGCCAAAGTAAAAGGAGGAGAAATGGAAATTAAAAAGATATGTGTTCTTGGGGCTGGAGCTATGGGGCATGGCATTGTCCAGGTATGTGCCCAGGCAGGATACAATGTTAAGATACAGGACATTGAAGATAAATTTGTTCAGGGAGGTTTAGGCAGGATTCGAAAATTCCTTGAGGGGAGCGTGGAGCGGAAGAAAATGACTAAAGAGGAAGCTGAAGCTACTCTATCCCGAATAAAGGGCACTACTGAATTAAAAGAGGCAGCCCAAGATGCTGACCTTGTCATTGAAGCCATAATTGAAAATATTGAGATCAAGAAGGATACTTACAGAAAACTTGACGCAATATGCCCGGCATATACTATTTTTGCCTCCAATACCTCATATCAATCCATTACCGAAATGGCAGCAGTAACAAAAAGACCGGATAAGTTTCTGGGAATGCACTGGTTTAATCCTCCTCAAATTATGCGAGGTATAGAAGTAATCAAAGGCGAAAAGACTTCCCAAGAGACAGTCAATATCATTGTAGATTTGTGTCGCAAAGTTGGTAAAGAGCCTGGAGTATGTAAGGATTCACCCGGTTTTATTGCCAACAGGCTTCTACAGCCCTGGCGCAATGAGAGCTACAAGCTATATGACGAAGGTGTCGCCTCATTTGAGGACATTGATAAGGCACTTAAGACAGCATACAATTTTCGCATGGGACCATTTGAACTTGGTGACTTGGTTGGGTTGGAGGTAGCCATAGTGGGAAATGAAACAATGTATCGTGAATTGAGAAGAGATGTTTTCAAGCCCGCCTGGTGTCATATAATAAAGGTTAGAGCGGGAGATTATGGCAGGAAAACCGGTCGAGGTTTCTACGAATATAAATAAAGGAGTACGTTGATGGCAGGAATTATTTCATATGGTGCTTATATTCCCTTATGGAGACTCAGTCGGGATGCCATTGCCCAAGCCTGGGGCTCTGGCTCCACCGGCGGAGAGCGAAGTGTAACCAACAATGATGAGGATACGGTAACAATGGCTGTTGAAGCCGCCATTAATTGCGCTGGCGGCTTGGAGCGTGAGGCTATTGATGGCTTGTACTTCGCCTCTACTACTCCACCCTATAAAGAAAAGGAATGTGCGACTTTAGTAGCTGCCGCCGCCGACCTAAGACCTGAGATTATAACCGCCGATTTTGGCAATAGCTTAAGAGCGGGGACCGCAGCACTTAGAGCGGCGTTGCATGCTGTAAGTAGTGGCTCAGCCAAGAGTGTACTGGTGACAGCCTCTGACTGCCGCATAGGCTATCCGCGTTCAACTTATGAGCAAAGTTTTGGCGATGCCGCGGCAGCTTTGCTCATCAGCAATACTGCCAAACCTATTGTTACCATGGAAAGTAGTTTTCCCATCTCTAATGAGATGTACGATGTCTGGAGGTTGGACAAAGATACCTATGTTCAGTCCTGGGAAGATCGCTTCATCATACAACACGGCTACATAGAGAACATGGAGAAAGCGATTTCAGGCTTGATGAAAAAAGAAGGGCTCTCGGCAAAAGACATCAGTAAAGCCATATTTTATGCACCCACAGCCAGAAGCCAGCAAGAACTGGCTCGGCGCTTGGGGTTTGATGCTAAGACCCAGCTTCAAGATCTTCTAATTAGCAACGTTGGGATCTCAGGTTGTGCTCACGCCTTACTCATGTTAGTGGCTGCCCTGGAAGAAGCTAAACCAGGAAATAAGCTACTCATGGCCAGTTATGGAAGTGGTGCTGATGCCTTTCTCCTTCGAGTAACCGATGAGATAGAAAAGGTTAAAGGTAACAAGAGAGGGGTGAAGGGGGTTATCAAGTCTAAGAAGCCGCTCTCCAGTTATGTAAGGTATCTTAGTTACCGCGGCTTGCTGGAACCACAACCCGGAGAACCCTTCCGACTTTTTCCTGCCGCGACTACGAGTTGGAGAGAGCGGAATTGGGCTATCCGCATGCATGGCAGTAAGTGCAAGAACTGTGGCACTGTCCACTTTCCTATAGAGAGGGTATGCTATAACTGTCGCAGTAAGGACAATTATGAAGAGGTAAGACTTTCCGATAAGAAAGCCAGGGTATTTACTTATTCCCTAGATAATTTGGCTGGTAGAAGCGACGATCCCACAATACCCCAGCTTACAGTCGAGTTTGTCCTGAACTTAATTCAGGATGGTAACGCCAGAAGTTATATGGTAATGACAGATTGTGACCCCAAAGAGGTCGCCATTGGTATGCCTGTAGAGATGACATTTAGAAGAATATATGAGGGTGCTGGCATGTATAATTACTTCTGGAAGTGCCGACCTGTCAGGTAAGAATAAAGGAGGTAGAGTAAATGGAGAGCATAAAGGACAAAGTTGCCATAATTGGCATGGGTTGTAGCAAATTTGGGGAGCGCTGGGATGCTGGAATTGATGACATGGTAATAGAGTCTGCCTACGAAGCTTATGAGGATGCTGGAATTGACCCTAAGGACATTCAGGCTTGTTGGTATGGCACAGTAACCCAACCTCTCATTGGCATGGGCTGTACTAATTTAGCTGAGCCGCTTAAGCTGCACGGAATCCCCATGACTAGAGTGGAGAATTGGTGTTGCACTGGCCACGAGGCTTTAAGAAATGCTTGCCTGGGCGTAGCCAGTGGTATGTATGACTTGGTCTTGGCTCTGGGAGCAGAAAAACTTAAGGATACCGGATTTCCTGGATTAGGGACTGGCCGAGGTATGAGTCCCGTGCTGGAAGCGCGGCGTACCGCACCCGGCTCATTTGCTATGGTTGCTACCAGGTATTTCTATACTTACGGGCTAAGCCCCGAAGAAGGCAAGAGAACTATTGGTAAGATTGCTGTTAAGAGTCACTACAATGGTAGTATGTGCCCTAAAGCCCACTTTCGCAATAAGATAACTTTGGAGCAGGTAATGAACGCACCTATCATTGCTTGGCCGTTGGGACTTTTTGATTGTTGTGGGAATAGCGATGGTAGTGCTGCAGCCATTATAGTTCCTGCTTTGGAGGCGAGAAAATATAGAGACGATCCTATCTACATAAAGGGTCTCGGTATGTCATTTTCTGCTCTACTTCCCCAGAATCGTCCCGGTTTCGACTGGCTTCATTTTGAAGAACTTGTCAATTCTTCCCGTCAGGCTTATGAGCAAGCAGGGGTAACAAATCCCCGCGAGCAAATAGACATTGCCGAAGTTCATGACTGCTTTTCCAGCACAGAGCTGATTATTTATGAAAACTTCCGCTTTAGCCCTGAGGGTAAAGCTAAAGAAGATATTGACTCTGGATTCTTCGAGCTCACTGGAGGACTACCGGTAAATACTGATGGCGGGCTCAAGTGTTTTGGACACCCTGTGGGCGCCAGCGGTTTGAGAATGGCCTATGAGGTTTATAAGCAA
>MNYE01000068.1 GCA_001873005.1 Dehalococcoidia bacterium CG2_30_46_9 | reverse complement strand
CCTAAGCTCTTTGAGCTCAAGGGATACAGTTACCAGGTGATAGTGACCAATATTGAGGAGTGGAGCCCTGAAGAGATATGGCATTTTTACAACCAGAGAGCCTGTGTCGAGAACATGATTAAAGAGGGGATGATGGGATATGGATTGGATGTAGCTGTATCCCACTACTATGGGGCCAATGTAGCGCATTTCTTCCTTGTCATGCTGGCATATAACCTGATGAATTGGTTCAAGGAAGGAGTGTTGGGGCAGAGGAAAGTGAAGAAGATGGCCAAATGGATACGAGAGCGATTCTTTTACATTCCTGGTAAGCTGATAAGGAGAGGGAGGAGGTGGATACTGAATCTGCCACTGAATTGGCCCTGGCAGGAGGAATACCAGAAGGCAGAGCAAAGGCTCAAGGCATTGGTGTTCACCTAGCTAAGATGAAGAGCGAGCTAAGCAATTAAAGAGCTGAGACATTGACCTCGCAAGGGGGAAAATGTGTCCATTTGCTAAAAGTGTTGGTTTTAGCTAGACTTGGCTGTAGCATACAGGGTTAGAAATCGCCCGGCTAATGTGGTCAAAACTGACCTGATGGGCTAAAAATTGCCATCGCACAGGTCAGGGGAGTTCTATGCCACTGCGCTGAGGCTTCATGCATAATTTGGGATAAATTTACTTCGACATAAGTGAAACCCATCAAAAACTCTGCTACTTAGCTTTACCCCCTTCAGCATTATTGGCCATAGTATACATAGTTATTACAACAATGTGAAGGTCTTGTACTCATTATTATCCAATTTCACAAGGATATAAAGTGGTAATGTAGTGCGAGGCTTTAGCCTCGTGCAATAGTAACTGCACGACCCTAAAGGGTCGCACTACATTCGCTCGGTCCCGAATGGCTTTGCTGAATTATACCAACTTAGTTCAATACAGGGGAGAGCAGCAATTACTGCTGTCGTTGCGAGCCGAAGGCGTGGCAATCTCACGTCCCGTGCCAAATAAGGTATGGTGATGGGTGGGCAATCTCTCAAGATTGCTTCGGCACGCAGTTGTAAGTTCGATGGTATAATAGCATACAATATTGCCGTTTAGAGCAAAGGTCTTCAATTCAAGTGAAATTTCGCTATTCCAAACACCTAAAGATAAGATTGGAATTGAGGCATATCGCTGCTAATCTACCAAGCCAGGTCTTCGAGAATGCAGATGAGAAATTTAGGGATATGGAAACAGGACATTTCATTGCAGTAAGGTGGCAAAGGTTATGAAACAAGCTCTTAAATCGATATACGACGAGGAAAGTGATATTTTATATATAGCGCGGGAGGGTGAAGAGGAAGAATTTGTCGAGATACAACCTAATATAAATGTGGAGTTGAATAAGGAGCGCCAGATAATTGGCGTGGAGATTATGCGGGCATCAGTGATACTGAAGGATATACTTGAGCCTTTGCGACACAAGATAGATGCAACAATAGCCCGGTAGCGTTGTTTGCTGGATTATACCAGCCTTATTTCAACAAAGGGAAGAGCAGCAAAAACTGCTACTTATCACATTATATCATAAGCAATCTTGGTCTCACCTATTTAAGTTTGGTTGTTACATTTTTTGCCAACTGGCTTTGCTGGATTATGCAAGCTTAGTTGAGGGTGTTTAAAAATGTAGTTGCCCAATTTATTGGGCAATTGTGCCTGATGAATCAGGCAACTACGAAAATTTGGGGGTGAAACATCCCTGAATCGCCCAACCCCGAATCAAGTTCAGGGCACAATTAAAGAGCCTCTAGTTTAATCTGGGGGAGAGCCTTCTCGTTTACTCAGTCTAAGGTCATTGCTCGTTTTAGTTAGATAGCATATAATCAACCTATGACTAGGCGTGTTGTTTGAAGGAAATAAAAGACCAGATACTTGTTAATGAACTGCGAAAGCATTACCCATCCAGATTAAGAGCCAAGCTTAAAGTATGAAAATCTATTGTGATGAGAATATTGAGTCAGCCATTGTAGCTGGCCGCTCATCAATGGCAGCAAGGAGGAGTCTCAATACCCTGTTCAATCAAGCCCTATTTCTATTTACCGGACTGATGCTGAGCAACTAATTCACGCACCTTGGAAACTAATTCGCGGGGTATCTCCATCATGCTCAACTCCTCTTGCTCATATGCTGCCTCGTCTTCAGCCACTGCTTCTTCTTCCGTCTGCCGCTCATAGTATCCTAAGACACGGCGAACTTTTTCCTCATCCCATCCGGGTGGAAATCTATTCTGTTTCATCTTTCCCTACTTCGCCTGCGTCTCCTGTAAGCCAGTAATGCCTTCCCACGCAGGTCATATGCTGTTATTACGAATATACTATCATACTCTGGAGCGGGAACATAAATAACCCGCAAGTATCGTACAGCTCGTGTCTGTCCAGTTGTAACACGTGTTCCCTCTCTCCCGAGACGCTCTTCACCGGGGTGAGATAAGACACTTTCTACCTCTTCCTCGGTCACCTTGTGCTTATAGATATGAGGTAGGCTTGTGTCAGAATCAATATAGAACCGAATGTTCATCAGTGAACGGTTACATCGTTCTTTCTTTACGCTCTTGATATATTCCCTTTAAAGTCCCTTCCTTAATGGTCTTGCCAGCATGCACAGGAACAGGAAAAGTTACCTTCTCACCCCCAATATACTTTGCCATTTGTACATGGCTTTCCCTTTGTCGTGTGATTTCGAAACCTTCCATTTGCAATGCCCTCACCAATTCTCTCCCTGTTATCCTCGGCAACTTGGGCATCTTACATTACTAGCTCTATCTCTCTACGCTGTATTTCCTTACAGGGAAGGCAGTTTTTTCGATCTAAAGTTGTTCCCATTCCTTTATGGGGATTTCTGCTCTCCGCAGGATTGCTCTTAAAGTGCGGGCCTTCAAAGCCAGCTCGGCACAGTTTAGCGATAACCTTGCTAGGCTTCTCCGGATGCAATGTCCCTTATACCTCTGCTCCAAGCTCATCTATGGCGTATTGAAGGGAATTGCCATCTATGGGAGGAATTTCGTCTCCGAAACGAAGTGCGGTAAGAACCCAGGCTTCTGCAGCATCTTTAGCCATTTCCACTGCCTCGCTTCGTGTCGCCCCCCAAGTAACACAACCAGGCAATACAGGAATCTCAACAGTCCAGGAGTCATCTTCGTTTTGAGAGAATTGGGCATGGCTTAGAGCTAGCCTTACATATTGCTCAAAACTAATCAAACTGCTTTCCTCTTTTGGCCCCTTATTACCCAATAAGCGAAGCTCATTCGATTTCATACTCCTTCACCTCTTGTTTGTCCATTCACATTATATCATAAGCAATCGCTGAGCCCGGCATCTTTCACAATTCCAGCCGTCGTGAAGGCATTAATTGGATTTGCCCGCTTATGTTTTCTATATTAGCATATTAGTGTTATTTGTTCAGTACCGTAGTGCGAGGCTTTAGCCTCGTGCTGTGCCTCGCAATGACGAACCGAATTATACCACCCAACTGGCTTTGCGGGATTATATAAGCTTAGTTTAATATATGGGAGAGCATGTCGTTTATTCAATCATTGCTCTTGTTTTTTTAATTTCCTTTTGCTATCCTTACAGTAGAGGTGGTAATGTCCACAATTCAAGCAATTTATGAGAATGGAGTCCTTAAACCTTTGCAAAAGTTAGACATTCCCGAACGACAAACGGTTGAAATTATCATTTTAGCTAATGACTTGCCCTCTTCCCTTATTGCTGAGATAGCTGAGCAGAGTAGCAGTTACACTTTCCTCAGTCATCCTGGCGAAGATATTTATACCAGCGAAGATGGGGAAGGGGTTGACTAACCTGTCAGGGACTCGTCTTAAGCGTGGTGACATTGTGCTTGTCCCCTTTCCTTTTACTGACTTGACTACTGAAAAATTGCGACCGGCAGTGATAGTCTCTGCCGAGCCACAGGAATCTGATATCGTTATTGCCTTTATTTGAAAGAACCAAGATTATTCGCCGTCTTGGTAAAATCAGCCCTGGCATACAAAAAGAACTCGATAGGCGACTGAAAGAAGCCCTTAGCTTATAAATTTCGTAGATTTAGTGAAGCTATAGATAAACCTATTTTTCCCTTTTCTCCTGTTATTTGGAGTTCCCTCTTGTCATTGCGGTGAGCATGATGCGCAACCGGATGCTGTAGTGCGAGGCTTTAGCCTCGTGAATCCCCCTTGTTATTGCAAGCCGAGCGAAGCAATCTCCTCTCTCATTAAACCCTCCCCCGCAACCCTGAATGGTAACATTACATTTCGTCAAGCCTCACCAAATGGCTTCGCTGGATTATGCAAGCTCAGTTGAGGGTGTTTAAAAATGTAGTTGCCCAATTTATTGGGCAATTGTGCCTGATGAATCAGGCAACTACGAAAACTTGGGGGTGAAACATCCCTGAATCGCCCAACCCTGAATCAAGTTCAGGGCACAATTAAACAGCCTATAGTTTAATCTGGGGGAGAGCTTTCTCGTTTACCCAGTCTAAGGTCTTTGCTCGTTTTAGTTAGATAGCATATAATCAACCTATGACTAGGCGTGTTGTTTGAAGGAAATAAAGGTGCTCAATTAAGGAGGAAAAATGTCAGTAGATTCAACACTAGAAATAAAACACCCATATATAACTATTGCCACAGAGGTTAAAGGTAGAAGCCCTGTAATTGTGGGGACACGTACCAAGGTCATGGATATCGCTATTCGATATGAATTTGGAGGAATGACACCAGATCAGATCGTTGAACAATTCCCTCACTTAACCCTTGCTCAAGTCCACGACACCCTTTCTTATTACTATGAGCACAAATCCGAGTTGGACGCAGCATATAAAAAAGACCAGATACTTGTTAATGAACTGCAAAAGCATTACCCGTCAAGATTAAAAGCCAAGCTTAAAGTATGAAAATCTACTGTGATGAGAATATTGAGTCAGCCATTATAGCTGGTCTCAGAAGGAGAGGGATAGAGGTAATATCAGCACGAGACACAGGAGATTTAGGGAAAAGTGACGAATACCACCTAAAGAAGGCTTCCGAATTAGAAGCAGTAATCCTTACTCATGATGTTGATTTTCTTAAGATAGCTCATCAATGGTATCAAGAAGGAAAGGGGCACAAAGGGATTTTATATGCTCATCCTCTGGACTTATCTCCGGGAGAATGTATCCGCATGGTTGAGTTTGCAACACAGGTTCTCACCGAAGAAGAAATGAAAAATCACATTGAGTTTCTTTAGGCTGAACAATGGTTGTTCTGTGTGAGATTGCTACGCCTTCGGCTCACAATGACGAACCGAATTATATGCCCCAATTGGCTTTGCTGGATGATACAAGCTTAGTTCGAGATGGGGAAGAGCAACAATTAGTGCTACTTAATTTTGTAGATTTCTCTCCTGTGCCCTATAAATTGGCTTATCAAGCTTTTCAAGGTCTCTTATTGCCCTTTCAGTCCAGTCAACCTTAACCAAGCCTTTTTACTACCTCTTCATGCGAAATCTTCCTGGAGGGATTTTTTAGACGACCTT
>MNYE01000126.1 GCA_001873005.1 Dehalococcoidia bacterium CG2_30_46_9 | reverse complement strand
GGACATGGATATGATTATACCGATACAATACGTCAATAAATGGTAGTATTATGGTAACTACACAGCTATCCTTATGTCGCCCTGAGTAGTTGCCCAATTTATTGGGCTTTCCCGCCTGATAAATCAGGCAACTACAGATTCTTCGTGGAGTTTGCTCTGAGCGATAGAGATTCTTCCCTACGCTCAGAATGACAGAAAGCGAAGGGGCTCAGAATGACAGCAGGGTGAGTAGTTACGTATTATGAAAGGAGAATGATTATGGAATTAGCTATAAAGGAACTAGAGGAAAAGGGGAAGGCAGCAAAAGCAGCGGCAAAGAAGCTTGCTTTCCTTTCCACAGAAATCAAGAACAAGGCTTTGCTGACTATCGCTGAAGCTCTTATCGCCAAACAAGATGAAATCCTGGCAGCCAACAAAATTGACTATGAGGAGGCTAAAACTTCCGGGATGAGTGAGGCAATGCTTGATAGGCTTATGCTTTCGCCAAGCCGTTTGGAAGGCATGGCTCAAGATGTGAGAACAGTGGCTGCTTTGCCTGATCCCGTGGGTGAGGTATTTGATATGCGCACCTTGCCCAATGGCCTGGTGGTAGGTAAGAAGCGGGTTCCTTTAGGCGTTATCGGAGCTATATATGAGAGCCGCCCTAATGTCACCATAGACATTGCGAGCTTGTGCCTTAAATCGGGCAATGTTGTGATTCTTCGTGGAGGCAAAGAGGCAATAAATTCTAATACTATCTTGAGCCTTGTGGCTCAAGAGGCAGCTCACCAAGCTGGAGTGCCACACGGAGCAATTCAGTCCATCGAGTCTACGGAAAGAGCTCTCGTAGGTCATATGCTCAAGATGAAGGAAGTAATTGACTTAATGATTCCCCGTGGTGGTGCTGAGTTAATAAAGTTTGTCTCAGAAAACGCTGCCATGCCGGTAATCACAGGAGGAATAGGTGTTTGTCATACCTATGTAGATAAGAGTGCTGACCTCGGCAAAGCTGTAGCTATTGTCTACAATGCCAAAGTCCAGCGCCCCACTGTATGCAATGCCCTGGATTGTCTTTTAGTCCATAGCAAAGTCGCCCAGAATTATCTTCCTTTGATTGCTAAAGAGTGGGCCAGGGCTGAGGTAGAAATGCACTGTGATAAGCAAGCCATGGCTATCCTCAAGTCCACCCTCACCCTTCCCTCTCCCTTCAAGGGAGAGGGTTTGGGTGAGGGAATAGTCCCGGCAGTGGATGAAGATTGGGGAAAGGAATTCCTGTCACTAAAGGCAGCGATCAAAGTGGTTAATTCTTTGGATGAAGCTTTAGAGCACATTGAGAAATATGGTTCGGGGCATTCTGAAGCTATCGTTACCGAGGACTACTCGGCAGCTATGCGTTTCCTTAATGAGGTAGATGCTGCCTGCGTCTATGTTAATGCTAGCACCCGTTTTACCGATGGAGGACAATTTGGCCTGGGCGCTGAGATAGGCATAAGTACCCAGAAATTCCATGCCCGTGGTCCCATGGCTCTCAAGGAGCTTACCAGCTACAAGTGGATTATCTTCGGCAATGGTCAAGTCAGACCTTAGCTTCCTTGAGTAGCCGTCTATCAATTTTCCCTGATCCAGTCTTAGGAATACTGCCTACAAACTCGATTTTCTTGGGCTGCTTAAAGTCAGCCAGATTTTGGTAGCAAAAATTGGCTATTTCTTCTGCCGTGGCGTTTTGCCCTTCCTTAAGAACAACGAAAGCTGTAGGAACTTCTCCGTATTTTGAATCCCTAACTCCGACACAAGCTGCCTCAGCCACGCTGGGATGTTCCAAAAGAATATCCTCCACTTCCCAGGGGGAAATTTTTAAGCCCGAGGAAGTCACTATTATGAACGACTTCTTCTCTACATACTCAAGATAACCATCCTTATCCATCCTCACCAAATCCCCGGTATGGAACCAGCCATCCTTAACAACCTGAGCTGTGAGCTCAGGTGCCTTGTAGTATCCCTTCATCATCCAGGGAACTTTGAAAACAGCCTCGCCTATTTCATCAGGAGCAACTTCTTCGCCACTATCATCTAATATTTTAAGCTCACAAATTGCCTTGCCCACCGTTCCCAGTTTGTGGTTATCGAGGGTGCTCATGGAAACAACGAAAAGTTCCGAAAGACCATAAGTCTCACAGAAGGTTAAATTGAATTTATTTTCCAGCATCTTCATTAAGCGAGGAGAAGATTTTGCCCCGGCGCTGGAGGCTACCCGCAATGAGCTAAGGTCATAATTGTTGATAACCCTCTCCGGTAACATAGCCAAGGTATTGTGCATTGCCGGGACTCCAAAAAGGATGCTTCCCCTTTCCTTTTCTATGGCTCCTAAAACAATTCTGGGTGTGAAATGAGGGATGACTACCACGGTAGCTCCTTTCATAATAGAACCGAAAAGTACCTCGCCTAATCCCAGAAGATAGAAGAAAGGAACCGGGTCTATGACTATATCTTCTCTACTCCGCCCTATACCCGAGGAAATTATGTTAAGAGGTCCCATAAGAGAAGCATGAGTATGCACTACACCCTTTTGCCTTCCCAACGCGCCAGAGGTATAGATGATAGTGACCTCATCCTTATCGTCTATATTAACCTGAGGCGATACAGCAGAACTAGCAGATATCATTGCTCTGTAAGAATCTCCGTCAACCTCCAGAACCTGGTTTAGCAAGGGAATGCTAAATAAAATGGGAGAAAGCATCTGGGAAAATCCCTTTTCAGTTATGAGAATTTTGCTATCGGAGTCAAGCAATAAAGAGTTAAGCTCAGGCGCTTTGAGCGCCGAACTAAGAAGCACAGCTACACCACCAGCCTTAATTATTGCGAAATAGTTGATAACCCACTCGGGACTGTGAGACATTAAGATGGCTACATGGTCATCTTTCTCCAATCCCAGCTCTATAAGGGCATTGGCTGTTTTGTTAGAAGCTTCTTCCAATTCTCCGTAGGTAACCTTCCGGGAACCAAGAACAATAGCTGCTTTTCGTGGCACTTCACTGGCAGTCATCTCCAGCATCTCTTTTAGATTCACTTTTACCTCCTCTAAACGTGACGGCTGAATGCTGATGTTTGCCCTATTGACAAATTCTTCCCTTTATAATAAAGTATATCACAATACGAGGTATTGCGAGGTAAACTATCCCTTCGCCAGAGTTTATGTTAATATAACCACTACAGAGGAGGTAGATATGCGTTTATTAGTGCCGACGAATTGGGATACGGAACTGATAAGGCCTCTAAGCCAGATTAAGGCAGACGTTCAGATATTTGGCGTTTTGCCCACCTCGATGATGGGCAGTGGGATGGTAGGTCCCGATATTACCCAAATGCCAACAAAACAAGCCGAGAAGTATATCAAACTAGCTCATTCGGCAGGCTTAAGTTTCAATTATCTTCTCAATGCTCCTTGCATGAACAATATGGAGTGGGAAGAAGATACTCATCGAGAATTACTCCAACACCTGGAATGGCTTAGCAATTGCGGAGTAGATTGTGTCACTGTAGCTATCCCATACTTGCTCGAGCTTATTAAAAATCAGTTCCCCTGTCTTAAAGTAGAGGTTTCAACCATAGCTCATGTAAACAGTGTGGCCCGGGCTAAGTTATTTGAGTCTCTGGGGGCTGACTCCATTATTTTAGACTCAAACGCCAACCGAGATTTCAGGCTACTTAAGGCTATCAGAAATGCTGTAGCGTGCGAACTTAGTATACTGACAAACAGTCTTTGCCTCTATCAGTGTCCTTACGAGTATTATCACAATAACACCCTGGGACATGCCACTCAAAACCATAACCCCCTTGGTGGCTTCTATATGGACTACTGTGTGCTTCATTGTGCTTCAAACAGACTCAGCGACACGTCTCAATTCATCAAATCCCGCTGGATAAGACCGGAAGATATACATGTTTATGAAGAAATAGGCATTGATTTCTTCAAAATTGGCGGTAGAGCAATGCCCACGGAGTGGATTATAAATGCCACTGAGGCATATTCATCGCGTCATTACCAGGGAAACCTCTACGATATTTTGAGCGTTCTTACCCCAAAGATCAGGGAAGTAAAGCCACCTCTATCCAGCGCAGAAATCACCACAATAACTTCGCCGCCAAAGGTCTACATTGATAACCAATCTCTAGAAGGTTTCATTGATTTCTTTGACAAACAGGATTGCCCCTCGGGATGTGCTCATTGCCGCTACTGTCAAGAAATAGCTGATAAAGCGGTGAAACTTGATTCTGGTGAAGTGAATAAATATGTAGGCAGGCTCAAAAGCTCCCTGGGTGACATTGCCAGCGGAGCGTGGCAATCCCGTCTCTCTGAGATTGCTTCGGGGTTTCACCCCTCGCAATGACAAATCCTTAACAGGGTTTAAGGTTATTCTCTATTCCTTGAACTTGCGGAACACCAGAACAGCATTAGCGCCGCCGAAGCCAAAGGAATTGGAAATAGCTATATTTACCTCTGCCTTTCTAGCTATGTTAGGGACATAATCTAAGTCACATTCAGGATCAGGGGTCTCATAGTTTATGGTGGGCGGGATTATGCTATCTCTCATGGTTAAAACAGTGAAAATAGCTTCTACAGTACCGGATGCTGCTAATAGATGACCCGTCATGGATTTGTTGGAACTTACCGCCACTTTCCGGCTATGCTCCCCTAAGGCAGCTTTTATAGCTTTCGTCTCAGTTATGTCGTTGAGGGGGGTGGAAGTCCCGTGAGCGTTGACATAATCAACTTCGCCAGGTGAAATGGCGGCATCATGCAAAGCCAGTTTGATACAACGCGCCTGACTCTCCCAATCTGGCTCTGTTATATGGAAGCCGTCAATGTTAGAGCCGAAGCCGACAAGTTCAGCGTAGATTTTAGCCCCCCTTCTCCTGGCTAGCTCAAGTTCCTCTAGAATGACGATACCGGCTCCCTCACCAAGGACAAAGCCATCACGATTTTTGTCAAAAGGACGGCTGGCTTTTTCTGGCTCATCATTTCTGCGTGAGATAGCCCTCATCCTGTCCAGCCCGGCAATTCCCACAGGGAGAATATAGGCATCGCTACCTCCGGCAATCACAGCGTCAGCCTCGCCATATTGAATGAGTCGGAAAGCATCACCAATAGCATGGCTGCCGGTGGCGCAGGCACTAACCACACATTTGCTGGGACCTTTGGCACCAAAAACAATTGAAATTTCTCCTGCTGCCATATTGGCGATAAATCCAGTGATGAAAAAGGGGGAAACTTTATCCGCTCCTTCCTCTCGAAGAGCAAAAAGATTCTTTTCATAGGTAGTCATGCCACCAGCACATGTACCTACCACTATTCCCACTCTATCATAATTGCTTTGATTGATAATCAGCCCAGAATCATCCAGAGCCATCCTAGTGGCTGCCAGAGCATACTGAATAAAAGGGTCGGTGCGGCGAA
>MNYE01000008.1 GCA_001873005.1 Dehalococcoidia bacterium CG2_30_46_9 | reverse complement strand
GCTATAGTGGCTCCCATTGCTTCATCCCTTGTGACAGCAGGCACGCTGAGACCCAGTGCATCCCTGTAAAAAGATACCCCCTTCTCTATATCCTTTACCGCGATACCTAAATGCTCTATCTTTCTAATTTTCATTTCTACCTCCTGCCAAATATTTGCAGCTCTCTTAGTCGTGAACAGTGTTTCCTTTACGCTAGGACTCTTTGCCTCGGTAAGGCATAATACCAGATAGTTTATCACAATTCAAACCAGAAAAGACGTGGAAGATGCCAGTTAATCGAGGGAATTAATTATTAGCCCAGCAGGCATCTTGGGATAAAAATAGGTCGATTTCCGGGGCATTCTATCTCCAGCATCAACAACAGCTTTGATCGTTTTTGTCTGTGGAGGATTCACTAAAAAGGCTAGCTGGCACTCTCCACTCTCCACCCGCTGTTGGGCTTCAGCAGCATCCGCAGTATAGGCAATATTTCCTTCCTCTATGCTGAGCCCCAGTATCTTATCGAGAATAACGTGGTTGAGAATACTTATGTCGAACTTTTGGTAAACCTGGGACCGATTGGCTGGCAGCATATCTATGAGGGAAACATTTTGCCGTTCCCTCAGGAGCGCTAGATATCCGTGTTTCAAACCTAAAACACCGAGAGATCCTTCGCTTCGCTCAGGACGATTAGAGAGGAGGCCCTCCCCTCCTCCCACCTTATCTGGCGAGGGACGTGAGGATAGGCGTACCCTTGAACTGGAAATGATAGATGCATTTAGAGAGGAGGCCCTCCTCACCTCCCACCTTATCTGGCGAGGGACGAGTGGTATAAATTCTAAGGTGAAGAAATCCTCGAGTCGGTTTATCAGGCAGGAGAGAGGGAGGCCCTCCCCTCCTCCCACCTTATCTGTCGAGGGGTGGGAGAGAGGCTTTATACTCCGCACCAGTCTGTGAACAGGGAAAATAAACAAACCAGGGTCAGAAAACTCAACCAAACTTACCATCACATAGTTAAAGGCTTGCGAAGATCCAGACTTTGGCGATAGACGTGTTCTTTCTTGCTGATAAATGAGAGCTGTCTCATAGCGGTGATGTCCGTCAGCCATAATAACAGGTGATACCTGATGGCTGAGAGCGGACAGCCTTTGCTGGAGTTTAGACTCAGTTATTGCCCAGACGATGTGCCTTTGATCACCCTCACCTTCATCCTCTCCCGTCAAGGGAGAGGAGATTATTGGGCTGCTTTGTGCCACCTCAGACAATATAGAGGTAATTTCTTTCTTGGGATCCTGATAAAGACAGAATAGCGGGCTAAAATTAGCTTGACAAGCTCTCATAAGCTGTAGACGATCGCTTTTATCCCTCAAAGAAGTTTCTTCGTGAGGATATATACCACTACCCCAGGGTGCCAATCTAAGACAGGCTATGAGCCCACGCCGTCTCTTTTCCACGCCCAGGTAAGTAAAATAGCAATCATGGAGGTAAAAAGCCGGAATATCATCAAACTTAAGAATACCTCTCTCAAGCCATTCTCGGAAGATAGCAGCCGCTTTCTTATATCCTGAAACAAGTTCAGGATATTCTGTAGGCTGTAATCCTGACCCTGAAACAAGTTCAGGGTTTTCAGGACAGGGATATTCCAGGCGAATGATATTGTAGTTACTCCTCTGGTAGTAACACTTCTGCGTCTCCGGTGTGATGACATCGTAGGGTGGGCAAATGACCGAAGCCAAATCTCCCACTATTTTCTTGCTGTAGCGTATGCCACAAAAAGGACGAATTTCCATATTTAAACGGCAAACATCACCTTTGACAGGCCGCCACACCAGGCGCCTCTCACCTTCGTCAAAGGCAAGTCAATACAACTTTCGATAACCAGACGTCCTCCCCCAACCTTGCCCAGGAAGGTCAAAGGTGCTTGCCATTTTCTAGCTATCTTAGTTAATTTAACTACCGAACTAAGCACTATTGATACCACAATACGGGATTGATGTTCTCCAAAAAGAATTGAGTCTAGTCTGGAGTCCTGCCCTGAACTTGATTCAGGATGGACTCCTTCACTCTGAAAGCCAATGTTGCCCATGATGCAGCTTTCGGCGATGGCTACCGCCAACCCACCATCAGAACAATCATGGGCTGATTTAATAATTCCTTTCTTTATAGCTTCCAAACAGCAACACTGCACTCTTTTTTCCAAATCGAGAGCAATAGCCGGCTTGCCTTTCACTAAGCCGTGAACCAATTCCAGATATTCACTGCCGCCAAGACCGTTCTCATTGTCGCCAGGAGGCAGAAGATTACCCAGCAGGAATACTAAATCGCCCTCGTCTTTGAAAGAGATAGTGCAATAGGTATTTATGTCGTCTAAGAGACCCACCATCCCTATAACCGGAGTAGGATAAATAGCGTTGCCCTTGGTTTCATTATAAAGGCTGACGTTGCCACTTATGACTGGAATTTGCCACTCGCGACAGGCTCGAGCTATGCCCTTAATGCATTGCTCTAAGCAATACATTACGTCTTTTCTTTCCGGATTACCAAAGTTAAGGCAGTCAGTAATAGCCAGAGGCTCAGCACCACTACAAACCAAATTTCGTGCCGCCTCAGCTACCGCAATCACCCCGCCCAAAAAAGGATCAAGATAGCAGTATCTACTGTTGCCATCGGTAGTCAGAGCAATGCCTTTCACCCTCTCCTTGCCCTCTCCCTTCAAGGGAGAGGGTTTGGGCGAAGGCTTAATACGCAGGACGGCAGCGTCATTACCAGGAAGAACGACAGAATTATTCATTACCTGGTGGTCATACTGCCGATAGACCAACTCTTTGCTGGCAATATTGGGGGAAGCAAGCAGGCGAAGTAGAACGGAATTACATTGCCTTGGCTTAAGATCAGGAACAGTGTTGGCCTTAAAAGATTGAAGTTCAGTAATCCATGATGGTTTTTTCACCCGTGGGCGATAAAAAGGGGGAGAAACAAGCAAGCTCACGGGGATTTGAGCGACAACCTTATCCCCCTCCTTAATTACAGCCAAACCATTGTTGCTAACTCGACCAATGACATTGGAGGGAATTTCCCAGCGATCAAATAGACTCTTCACTCTATCTTTGTAGTCTTTCTTCACAATCACCAGCATCCGCTCTTGTGATTCTGATAGCATCACCTCGTAAGGTGTCATATCTTCTTCACGGCGAGGCACTTTGAGCACATCTATTTCCATGCCACATCCGCCTCTAGCAGCAGACTCTACAGTAGCGCTGGTGAGTCCGGCAGCTCCCAGGTCTTGCATGCCAACTATCCAGTCAGTTTGAGCTAGCTCAAGGCACGCCTCTATAAGCAGTTTCTCTAAGAAAGGATTACCTACCTGAACTGTTGGCCTTAATTCCCGCTCATCTTCGAAAGTACGCGACGCCAATCCTGATGCACCGTAAATCCCATCACGCCCGGTATCGGCTCCTGCCAGCACAAGCAAGTCGTCGGCACCACTGGTTTTAGCCCTAACTAACTTACCCTTTTCAGCAATTCCCAAACATAAAACATTGACTAAGGGGTTGGTGGAATAGCAATCAGCAAAAAAGATTTCGCCCCCGACATTAGGTATGCCTAAACAATTCCCATAGGCAGCAATGCCAGCAATGACACCGTTAAATAAATAGCGGTTGCGAGCTTGAGTCAAAGGACCGAAACGGAGTGAGTTAAGCAGAGCAATAGGTCTAGCGCCCATAGTAAAGATATCACGCACAATGCCACCTATGCCGGTAGCGGCACCTTGATAAGGCTCAACTGCTGAGGGGTGATTATGAGATTCCATTTTCATCACCACAACCATCCCATCACCAATATCTATTGCTCCAGCATTTTCCTCCCCTGCTTTGACCATCACACCCTTGCCTTTGGACGGTAAGAACTTAAGCAGAGGTTTGGAATGCTTATAGCCGCAATGCTCGCTCCATAAAGAACCCAACATTCCCAGCTCTACCTCGTTGGGTTCTCTGCCCAGACGCTGGACAATGAGTTTATATTCGTCTTCGCTTAGGGCAACTCTATCCAGAGCTTCCTTGGTAGTGCTCAATGATTGACTCCCAAATTATATTGCCATCTGTGCTGCCTAGAAGTGACTCGCAAGCTCGCTCGGGATGAGGCATCATGCCTAATATGTTGCCTTTCTTATTTATGATCCCAGCAATATTACGCAAGGAACCGTTAGGATTGGCCTCGTTAGTTATCTTACCAGAAGAGGTAGAATAACAAAAAACAATCTGACCATTGATTTCCAATCCCTGCAGGGTAGCTTCATCAGTATAATAGTTACCTTCGTAATGAGAAATTGGAATCTTTAATACTTGTTCTTGGCAGCATTTAGAAGTAAAGGGTAAATTGCTATTTTCCACCCTGAGATTGACCCACTGACAGCGATATTGCAGGCTGCTATTAGGCAACAATACCCCAGGGAGAAGTCCCGCCTCACACAAAATCTGAAATCCGTTACAGATGCCAATAACCAGGCCCCCTTTGTCAGCAAACTGCTCCACTGCGGCCATAACTGGCGAAAAACGGGCTATAGCCCCTGCCCGAAGATAATCGCCATAGGAAAAACCTCCCGGAAGAATGAGACAATCATAACCAGATAGTTTTGTTTCTTTATGCCAGATATAATCAGCTTCCTGCCCCAGTATGTCATGAAGGGCATAATAACAATCCTGGTCACTCCAGGTGCCAGGAAAAACAATAATTCCGAATTTCATACTGCAAACAAAGGCAATGGCGGTATTTTTGCTCCATTATTCCAGTAAAGACCAGGGTTTAGAAAATTATCCACCTTGGAGCCAGATTTTTCAAGTAAATTGTACTCGTTCATATGATTAGTGACACCCTTTTTTCGTCATTGCGAGGAGCGATAGTGGTTGCGAGGCGTAGCCGAAGCAAACTGGGGATAGGGATTCCTCGCTTGCGCTCGGAACAGGCTCCGCAATCTCTGAGCGAGATTCCTTACTCTAACTGTAACAGATCCCGCATTCGTAACAAGATTGCCACGCCTTCGGCTCGCAATGACATAGGGGTTATTACCCAATTTCACAAGCATATAAAGTGTCACCCATCTATCTGGACTATGAGAGTGTTTAGCAACTGTCATGCCGAACTCGTTTCGGCATCTCCCGAGACCCTGAAACAAGTTCAGGGTGACAAGGAGGAAAGCATTATTAAACAACCTTGGGACTAGATCACTTTACAGCTATGGATTTTAGGGTTAAAATAAATACAGTTTGGGCGGGTGTAACTCAGCGGTAGAGTGCTTGCTTCCCAAGCAAGGAGCCGTGGGTTCGAATCCCATCACCCGCTCCAGTTTTATTAAGCCTTTGCTTAACAATTCGCTTAAATGGAGAGTGTTTAGCAACCCCCAGCTGTCATTCTGAGCGTAGCGAAGAATCTAGACCCTTCCCCTGAACTTGTTTCAGGGTCAGGGTGACAAAATAAACAACCTCTTTAAATGCCAGAATGTCAAGACTCATTAGAAATGTCCCCTACTTTAACTCATTAGAAATGTCCTCTGGTAACCTCACACCGGTAATGCCTGGCTGGTGCGTTGAGATTGGAGGCTGTATCTTCTCCAGGGATGGTCCGGGGGAGGGACGTATTTCCTCTTTGATTGAGAGTTTTGTTGCTTTTGATGAGTAACCATAGGCTTCCGGGGTAACTCCTTGATTTCTGTGAAGAGGACCTCCCTATCCCTGCAGGCTATGTGGACT
>MNYE01000060.1 GCA_001873005.1 Dehalococcoidia bacterium CG2_30_46_9 | reverse complement strand
TTGGTGCTGTTGATTACCTGATCAAGCCCGTTGCCCCTGATGATCTGGAAAGGCTGATTAGACAAACACTCTCCAAATGTGAAAGCCAAGCATAAGGAGGCTACTGAGATGCAGAAGCAGTCGGTTTTGATTGTAGACGATGAGCCAATCGTACGGGAGTCAATCAGAGATTGGCTCAAAGATGCCGGTTACGAGGTAGCAACGGCTGAGACCGGCGAAGAAGCCCTGGAGATAGTGGAGAGGCAGGACTTCAGTGTTATGGTTTTAGACATACGATTACCTGGGAAAAGCGGAATTAAGGTGTTGAAGGAAATAAAGGCACAGCGACCATGGATCAAGTCCATTATCATAACCGCCTACCCCTCAGCTGAGACTGCGGTTGAAGCGATGAAGTTTGGTGCTGTTGATTACCTCATTAAGCCTTTTGCCCCTGACGACCTGGAAAGGCTGATCAGGGAAACTCTTGGGGCGGTAACCTTGGAGCCGAAAGCTCCTGCCGAAGTGGAAATACGGCCTAAACCCCCTGTTGTCAAAGTAGTTGAGGTCAAGAAGTCTTTCATTATCACTAGAGAGAGCTTGAAATCCATGGTGGAGGGCTTGGCTGAAGAAATGGAGGTAGTCGGAGTCAAGTCCAGGCAGGGCAAATATGTTTACGACAGAATAGCCAGCTTTGAAGAACTCTGCTTAGACTATGATGTTACGGTCATGCCGCCCACAACATATCTTCTGCCAGCAAAGGAGACCTTGCTCAAACTCAGGCTTGGTGATGAGTCAAAGTTCGAGCCAGTAATCGAGGCCCTCCCCAGGGCCATCATCGGTGTGCACCCTTGCGATATTAAGGCTATCGAGCTGCTGGATGAAGCATTCCTGGCTACCAATCCCGACCCTAATTACAGCGCCCGGCGGCAGAGCACTATCATCATTGGGGTTGACTGTCTCAACCCGTCTCCCAAATCCTTTGCCCCTAGCATGGGTACTCATCTAGCCGAAAGGGGCTTTGACCTGCTGCTAACAGATATTGGTGGTGACTACATGGTGACTGTGGGCTCAGAAAAAGGTGCCGACCTGCTAACAAAGTATGCCGAGGTGAGAGAACCCACTGGCGATGAGATAGCTAAACAGAAGGTAGCGAGGGACCAGGCGTTAGCTAAATACAAGCTCTCCCTCGATGTGCCCAAAGAAAGACTGCCCAAGTTGCTGGAGAATAGTTACGATGACCCTTATTGGGAAACAAAGAGTGCCACCTGTCTCAGTTGCGGCTCCTGCGTTATGGTGTGTCCCACCTGTTTTTGCTTCGATGTCGAAGATGATGTGGCGCTAAATCTACGTGAGGGAGAGCGTTTCCGCCACCGGGATGGCTGCATGCTGGTCGATTTTGCTAAGGTAGGCACCGGCGAGAATTTCCGACCTGACAAAGTTAGCCGGTTCCGGCATCGAATTTACCGCAAGGGGAAATATATCATAGAGCGATACGGCAAGGTTGGCTGTGTGGGATGTGGTCGGTGTGCCGCTGCCTGCCTGGCAGACATCGCAAGCCCGCTGGAGGCTTTTAATGCCATAGCAGAGTCAGCCAGGATGAAGGAAGCGGCGGTGCGTATAATCAGAGAGGCAAGACCAGAGACCGAGTTATATGCCCCGCGCCCTGCTGAATTGGTAAAGGTCGATGAACTGACTCCAAGAGAGAGAGTCTTTGAATTCAGACTCAAGGATGGCAAGAGTCTGGGGCACAGGCCAGGGCAATTTGTCGAGGTCTCGGTTGCGGGTATTGGAGAGGCGCCCATCTCTATCTCCTCCTCGCCAACGAGAGACGGGGTTTTTCAGTTGGCGATAAGAAAGATAGGCAATGTGACCAACGCCCTGCACACCCTGGAAAAGGGAGCTATTGTAGGCATTCGGGGGCCCTTCGGCAATGGCTTTCCGCTGGAGACTCTTGAAGGCAAGGATATTCTCCTAGTAGCCGGAGGCATTGGCCTCTTCCCGCTCCGTTCGTTAGTGCAATATATCCTTGACCGCAGGAGTTCTTTTGGCAGAGTCGTCATGCTCTTGGGGGCTAGGTCACCAGCGGAGCGGTTATTCCTGGGCGAACTCGCTGCCTGGAGTAAGAACCCAGAGATTGAATTCTATGAGACAGTGGATAAAGGAGATGAGCGTTGGAAGGGGAGGGAGGGAGTTATTACCACTCTTATACCCAAGGTTCAGATTGATCCCAAGAAGACCATGGCAGTAGTGGTGGGACCACCCATAATGTACCGGTTTGTCATTGTAGAACTAAAGAAGAAAGACCTTGCCGATGAGCATATAATCCTATCGTTGGAGCGGAGGATGAAATGTGGTGTAGGCAAATGTGGGCATTGCCAAATTAATGGTGTCTATGTATGCCAGGAGGGACCGGTATTTACCCTCGCGCAACTGAGAAGCCTAAGGGAGGCACTGTAATGAAGCCTAAAGTAGCGTTCTTTGATTTCACCAGTTGCGAAGGCTGCCAACTAGAAGTCCTCAACTTCGGAGAGGAATTGGTAGAGCTGCTAGCTCAGATAGACATTGTCAATTTCAGAGAGGTTAGGTCAAGGAGGGCGGATAACTACGAAATAGCCTTTATAGACGGGGCTATTACCACAGAATCGGATATGGAAAGAATAAAAAAAGTTAGGGAACAAGCAAAGGTGTTAGTGGCCATGGGTGCTTGCGCCTGTTTAGGTGGTGTCAATTGTCTCAAAAATTTCCTTCCGATGGAGGAAAATCTCAGGATAGTTTATGGTGATTGCGCCAGGTATTACAATACAATTCCAGCACGCCCTGTCAGCAGCGTAGTGCCTGTGGACTGTTACCTACCAGGTTGTCCCATGAATAGATATGAGTTTCTGAAACTAGCTAAAGCACTGCTGCTGGGCAAAAAGCCTGAGCTGCTTAACTACCCCGTATGTGTTGAGTGCAAATTAGCCGGGAACATTTGTGCCTTTGACAAAGCGGAGACTTGCTTGGGCCCGGTTACCAGAGCTGGTTGCAACGCTATTTGCGTTACCAGTGGTCGCCATTGCTGGGGTTGCCGTGGCCTGGTGGATGAGCCAAATATAAATTCGGAAAAAGAAATACTACAGAAACATGGATTAACCATACAAGATATATTAGAAAAATACCGGCATTTCAATGGCTATCTGATAGAGGCTGGAGGGGGACCCACCCAGCACCACTCCTTATCTGGCGAGGGACAATTAGAAAGGAGGCCCTCCCCTCCTCTCCCCTTATCTGGCGAGGGACGTGAGGTGTCGAAATGACGCAGTTAAGTATCAATGTCCATCATGTAACCAGGATAGAAGGACACGGCAATATCATCGTTAATGCCAAAGATGGCAAGATAGAAGAAATAAAATGGGAAATCCCCGAGTCACCTCGGTTTTTCGAAGCTATGCTCAGAGGCAGAAACTATGAGGATGTCACCTGGCTTTCACCCAGGATTTGTGGTATATGCTCCATAGCTCATGCTACCGCCTCTATTCAAGCAACTGAAGCTGCATTTGGCATCAAACCAAGCGAACAGTCTATGCTCCTGCGTAAGCTCCTGTATCACGCCGAGACATTACAAAGCCATGTGCTCCATCTTTACTTTCTGGTAGCCCCGGATTTCCTGGGAGCAGACAGTGTTATCCCCCTGGCGGCAACCCAGAAGGAAGTAGTTCTTAGAGCGTTGAGGTTGAAGAAGCTAGCCAACGATCTGGCTGATTTAATATGTGGTAGAAAAACTCATCCCCTGTCTTGTGTTGTCGGTGGCTTTGTCAAGATACCTGAAGCTCAACAGCTGAAAACCATGCAACAAAAGCTCATTGAGGCTACAAAAGACTTGAAGAAAACAGTTGAACTATTTAAGGGCCTCAAGATACCAAACTTTGTCAGGGAAACGGAATATATTGCCCTTAAAGATTCCCAGGAATACGCCTTTATCTCCGGCGACATCGCCTCTACCGACACTGGCGCCGCGCCGGTAACCGATTATTTGAGCATCACTAATGAATTCTGTGTGCCTCACTCCACGGCCAAGTTTACCAAACACAAGCGAGATTCTTACATGGTGGGGGCATTGGCTCGATTCAATAATAACTATGCACAACTCTCACCTCAAGCACAAAAAGCTGCCCAAGAATTGGGGCTAAAGGCAGTGTGTCACAATCCATATATGATAAACGTAGCCCAGCTCGTGGAATCAATCCACTCGCTTGAAGAGAGCCTGAAGTTAATTGATCGAATTTTAGCGCGGGGACTAAAGGAGGAGAGGCCAGAAGTTAAGGTTAAGGCAGGAAGAGGAATTGGCGCTGTGGAAGCTCCTCGTGGCATATTGTTCCATGATTACACTTATGATGATAAAGGCATCTTGACTCAGGCTAACTGCATTATCCCCACTAACCAGAATCATAACAATATCCAGAAAGATATGGAGGCACTGGTACCGCAAATCATTAACAAGAGCCAAGAGGAAATAACTCATATGTTAGAAATGCTGGTACGTGCTTATGACCCTTGTGTTTCCTGTTCTACACATTTCCTTGAAGTAAAATTCATTTAAGGTGTCATTGCGAGGAGCGTTTTCTTTAATGTTAGCTTTGGGCAAGCACATCTGGACAGCTTGTCTGAATGGCTCATGCATATGGCAGGTTCAATAATGAAGGTCAGAATCTTAGGGGCACATGGGCTGGAGTCAACTGAGACAAGGTTCATGTCAGTATTGATTGATGGTGTATTAGCCTTGGATGCTGGTGCTATCTCCTGCAGTTTATCTCTATCTCAGCAAAAGAGGATAAAGGCTATCCTGCTAACTCATTCACACGCGGATCATACAATGGGATTGGCCAGCCTCTCCACGCACGCCTTTCTTGCTGGTGCTACTGTGGATGCCTATAGCACCAAAGAAACCATCGATGCCCTAAAGAGGCACGTTTTCAATGGTGTTATAGACCCTGAATTCACCATAACGCCTTCTCCTGAAAGACCAGCCCTTAAGTTTCATCAAATAGAAGCATACAAACCACAGCTTATTGTGGGCTACACTATCCTTGCTTTTCCTGTCCATCATACTGTTCCTGCTGTGAGTTATCAGGTTGGCTCTGAGGATGGGAAGAGCCTATTTTATAGTGGGGATACCGGATCGGGATTAGCCTCACACTGGGAGCATGTCCACCCAGATTTGCTTATCCTCGATTGTGGGATGTCGAATGCGTGGAGTGCACAGTCTCCGAAGATAGGTCACATGACTCCAGAATTGCTTAAGCCAGAACTGATTGAGTTTCGCCAGAAAAAGGGCTATCTTCCACCTATTATTTTGGTGCATATGGCTCTGGTATTTGAAGACGAGATAAAGGGAGAGGTTGCTGAATTAGCTAAGGCTGGATGCCGAGATTAGCCTTGGTTATGAAGGAATGGGAATTGAAGTCTAGAAGACATATATTGATGGCAGGTTTGGAGGGAGTCCTTGCCAAAGTGTACACTGTGAGAATTGTAATTTGGAGGTGAGTTATGTCAGTAGCCGTACTTGTTGATAGCAGTTCTGGTATTACCAAAGATGTCGCTGAGAAATATCATGTCCGGGTGGTGCCTTTGGTTTTAGTATGGGATGGGAAAGATTATCGCGACTGGCTGGATATGACATCGCATGA
>MNYE01000127.1 GCA_001873005.1 Dehalococcoidia bacterium CG2_30_46_9 | reverse complement strand
TCTCAGGATAAATGCCATAGAAAATTGCGCTCTCTCTGAAGCTATCCTTAAATCACAAGCTAAGGCAATGCAAAGACCACCTCCAGCAGCTATCCCATTTATGGCACCAATAACCGGCTTATCCATTCTTCGCAGTTGAAGCGCTATAGTTACAATACTCGGTTTGCCCTGGATTATGCGCTCAAAAATTGTCCCTGAAGCTCCCTCTGCTACCTTTGCCAGCTCTTGCCGCACATCGGCCCCAGAGGAGAAGCCTC
The DNA here is from genome assembly GCA_001873005.1 of Dehalococcoidia bacterium CG2_30_46_9. GTDB lineage: Bacteria > Chloroflexota > Dehalococcoidia > GIF9 > AB-539-J10 > CG2-30-46-9. Next base: position 5,283 of record MNYE01000127.1, on the reverse strand, counting down.
TTCCCGCTCCAGTGACAATAAGCACCCTTGTGTCTTCATCTTTGCCTATTTTGTTAATGACATCTACTGCCTCCTCTGTCATTTCGGAATTCCAGGCATTCAATGTTTCTGGGCGGTTAAGAAATAAAGTAGCCACCCCATTCTTCTTTTCAAGGATAATAGTCTTATACGCCATGTCTTTATCTCCTTGTCACACTTTTAATCCCTTTAGCATATCTCTAGCAATTATGTTTCTCTGGAGTTGTAAGGCAAAGTCAGTAGCACTCATGGCAATGGCATCACGGCAAAATCTTTCCATAGGTAGCCCGGCAATGTAAGGTGGGGCAGCAAAAATATGGCTGGCGTTGTCGCAAACAAAATGAATCATCTGTGTGGTAAATAACTTCACCATGGCTGACTCCCGTTTTATTGGTTTCCCCTGGTCTGCTTTCCAAGCAGCTTCATAAACCATGAGTCTGGCGGCATGAATATTTGTGGCTATATCACCCAGTGCTGCCTGAATACTCGGCCTTCCTGAAATAACCTGCCCAAATGATGTCCAGGTTTGGGCTTGTATTGTACACTCATCAAGTATGCGCTGACTTACGCCAACGCATCGGGCACCCCTGACAATTCGTCTTGAAGGAAGCCACTTCTGGGCTAAAGAGAAAGCCTTCCCTTCTTCACCCAAAATATTCTCTGCTGGCACCCGGCAATGCTCGAAATTCAGGTAGATTGGTTTTCTCATACGAGTTTCCCATCCCGCCTTTTCTTCACCATTGCCCACAGTAAATCCAGGAGTGTCTTTATCTACTAAAAAACAGCTCGCCCCTTCTCTTTTCTTTGCCTCGCCTGAAGTAATGCGACTATCCTGCACGAGGCTACCCTGAATCAAGTTCAGGGCTCGCACTACAGAAATGCTAAAAACTATAGCAAAGTAATCCTTACCTGTTTGGGAAAAGGATGCTTTTTTACCATTAAGAATATAGTAGCCGTCCATTTTCTCTGCCGTCATCTCCCGAGTAGAAGGTGGCCCTCCCGACAACTCCCCATATCTGGCGAGGGACGCCAGGTAAGGATATTTCTCTCGGTTGAATACTGGTGAGAAATAAATTTCTTTCTGTTTTTCATTACATTCAAAAAGAAGGGGAGTAACATCACCAAAACTAAAGGGGACAATTGTTTGCGCTAGCTCTTCCCCAACGAGGCAATTACCCAGAGTATCCAATCCTGCGCCGCCAAGCTCCTGTGGTACATTAACCCCCCACAACCCCATATCCCTTACCATCTTTATTAGTTCTTGTTCTTTTTCTGGCGGTAGGTACATAATGGCATCGGAGAGGTCAGCCGCTCGTCCCAGAAGACCTCTTTCCAAAGGCTTAAGCTGCTCAACAACAAAATCACGCACTAACCCCTGAATCATCTTCGCTTCTTCAGATATCTCGAAGTCCATCTAGGCCCCCTTGCAAATATCAAAAATCAAAGATAAAAAATTAAAATTACAATTCAAAATGCAAATTTTTTAACTTTGCTCTGTCATTTTGCATTTTTATTTTTGCTTTTTGCATTTCATTAGGTTAAAGCTTCCTCCGTAAATAAATCTAAATCGGGCTCATCTTCATCCCCTATTCGCTGTTCCAGCCGGGACATTACTTCTATCATACGGCGATTGACTATGTAGTTCTTAATGGTGGTATCTACTTGGGGACAGGCCAGAACACAAGCGTCGCATTGGTCACAATCCGCGCCAACTGTGGTTTCCAGCGCCATGGATGTCCTCTGCTCTGTCTTCTGGCGGCGAGAGGGTTCGCGAAACAAAAAGGGACAAATATCTATACAACTGCCACAGCCTAGGCATTCTTTATGTCCCGCAATATCTTCAGCTATGTTTAGAGCGTGGCCGGGATTAAAGCCGCTGGAAAGGAGCCTACACCGAGCTACGGGTGGGCTACTAATGTTCAAGATTTTATTTAAGATAGTTTCAACTTCCTTAACATCTGTTTGCTCACGCAGCGGCATATAAGCCTCCTAAATCAAAAGTCAAAAATTAAAAATCAAAATGGCAGCTCAAAAGTCAAAATTCATCTTTGATTTTTTCATTTTAATCTTTGATTTTCTTTTAAGCTACTTTTATCTGACCAGGCTGTAATCTTTCGGTAACATAATCGGCCAAATAATCATATGGCTGCCTGGCATAATCCGGTAAAAGTTTTGGTGAAATAGGCCTTACTTCCGCTAAGCCAGCCTCTTTAAGTTCCCTTTGCCATTGGCGCACATGGTCTAAAGTAAGTTTGCCTGGTTTCACCCCTTTAGCATATTTAGCTGCCGTTCTGCCTGCCCTCCTTCCAAAAACAAACAAATCCAGCGTTGAGTTGCCACCAAGCCTATTCTTACCATGCACCCCACCTTCAACTTCACCGCAAGCAAATAACCCCGGTATGGGTGTGCTACCATCGGGGCTGAACTTAATGCCTCCATTTTGGTAATGGAGAGCAGGATAAATCAGCATTGGCTCCTTGGTTATATCAATATTAAAGCGGCCAAATTGGCGAACCATAGCCGGCAAATTCTGGGCAACAGTCCCCTCTCCATGTATCATGTCAATCCTGGGTGAATCAAGCCACACACCTACTTGACCTGTGGGTGTAGCTATTCCTTTGCCGCGCTCTTTGCATTCTCGAATAATACAGGCGGCTAGCACATCTCGGGGCTCTAAGGGATGGGCAAACTGCTCCCCATCAATATTGAGCACTTGCGCTCCTAAACCCCTTGTCTTCTCCGTAACTAGCAGCCCAAGAATTGCCAGAGGATAGGCAGCACATGTGGGATGGTATTGCATGGTATCAAGATCGACAATGGGGCAGCCTACTCGATAAGCTAATACCAGCCCATCAGCAGTGGCCCCATAATGATTAGTTGTAGGGAAACCTTGAATATGCAACCTTCCAATGCCGCCAGTAGCCGTGACTACTGCTTTGGCTCGCACCAGGAGGGGTTCGTTGGTCTCCAGGTTCACCAATACCGCCCCAGCCACCTGTCCCTTTTCATCCATTATTAGTTCTATCGCTGGGGCGAATTCCACATAATTTATATCCCGAGACTTGACCTCATCACGCAGAACACGCATTACCTCAAGACCAGTATAATCTCGGCAACAGTGGCACCGTGGAACACACTCCCCAGCAAGAGCTACTTCAGCCATTGAGCCATCTGGCTTCTTATCCCATATCACTCCCAGCGATTCCAGCCACTTAATCACTGAGGGGGCGTCTTTTACCAATGCCTCTACCAATTTAGGGTCGTTAGTGAACCGAGCGCCACCCATTGTATCTAAGTAATGAAGAGCGGGGGAATCATCGGGTCTATCTGCTGCCTGTGTTCCTCCTTGAAATCCCACAGTATTAGCATCCCCCAACCTCAGCTTGGTCACTAACAGGACATCGGCACCAGTTTCTTGAGCTATGAGTGCCGCTGACGCCCCAGCCCCACCAGCACCAATCACCAAAACATCCACATCATAGTCAACCCCTGAATTAAGTTCAGGGTCAATTTTATCAGGGTCAATGCGGCTATTTCCCTCCAATAAATCAGCTAGCTCATTGGGCGTGCGCTCACCTTTGTTCGGCCCTACTAATAGCTCACGCATACAGGCTTTGATAAAGTCAGGGTGAAACGCCTTTAATACAGGCATCCTCTCACCAACGGGAATGCGAGGAAGTTCCTCCTTTAACCGTCTCTCTCTAGTAGCCTCTACTTTCCTGATACTTTCTTCCATATAAGAAGGATATGGCATATCGATCACCCCCTACTATTCTTTCAGGATTTTCCGTTTATCAAACCGCTGCCGTAGCTCTTCCAGGCTCATGTTTTGCAATTCCTTTATCTCAGCATCAAATTTACCTTCCTCTATCTCAGCTATCCTGTCATCTAAGTGCTTAGAGCGAGGTGTCACATAGCGACCATATAGACGCCGACATAGCAAAGCTATATTATAGGGCACAAGTCCCTGTGGGCACCTAGCAGCACACAAGCCACACATGATACAGTCAAAAGACTTAATGGCTACCTCTTTAATATCGCCTCTTAAGGCATCAGACATATACCACATCACTTCAAGATCCTGAGGGCAACTCTTGGTGCAATTGTTACAACCAAAACAAGTGAGTAACTCAGGGTAAATTTTCAATATCTGTTCACCGGTAGGTTCCATCTTCTCCAAATCATAACTAGGCTTGGCAGCGGGGAAGAATGGAATCTGCGTTAAATACATATCCTGCTCCACAAGCTTCTGGCAGGCAAGGGCGTACCTTAGTGTTGGGTCATTTTTAAAGTTGTACACTGTGCCACAGGCACCACAAAATGCCGCGCGGCAGCCACAACCACGAATCAGCCTGTAGCCACAATACTCCATTGCTGCTTGAATGGTAAGCCCTTCAGGAACTTGATACCTTTTCCCCATGATGTAGATGTCGAGCATTCTGACCTCCATTTACAGAATTGCTTCCTCATGCCGACCACACCAGCACATCAAACAAACTGCTACTGGTAAACTAGCAATATGACAGGGAAAAGTCTCGACATGGACTCCCAGTGCCGTAACTGTACCACCATATCCCATAGCACCAATACCTAAATTGTTAACTCGCTCTAAGATATCCCTTTCTAGACCGGCAACCTCAGAATCGGGATTTGGCTCACCTACCTTACGCAATAATGCTTTTTTAGCCAGCATCATGGTCTTTTCTGTTGTCCCTCCTATACCGACGCCAACGATAACCGGGGGACAGGGATTACTACCGGACTCATCAACACGATTTACGACAAAATCCATGATTCCCTGGCGACTTTGCGCTGGAGATAGCACAGTCAAGCGAGACATGTTTTCACTGCCTCCCCCTTTAGGCATTACAGTAATTTTGAGCTTATCCCCGGGAACTATTTCAGTCCAAATATCAGCCGGTGTATTGTCTTTAGTGTTCACTCTAGCCGAAAAACACTGACGCACCACAGATTTACGCAAATATCCGTTACCATATCCTTGACGTACTCCTTCGTTCAGTGCAGCATAAAGGTCGCCACCAGTTATGCGAACTTCCTGACCTAACTCCAGCCAGACTACGGAAAAACCTGTATCCTGACACAGTGGAATTTGTTCTTTAGCGGAAATTTCCACATTCTTCAGTATCCTGTCTAACACATCGCGGCAAACGGGGGATTTCTCTTTTCCTCGTGCCTGTTTCAGAGCAGCCACGACATCCTCGGGAAGATAATGACAAGAATGCTCGAATAAATGGGCTACGGCTT
>MNYE01000136.1:19784-23167 GCA_001873005.1 Dehalococcoidia bacterium CG2_30_46_9 | reverse complement strand
AGAGATTTCCCATAGAACGAATTTTAAGAGATGCCAGAATATGGGTTTTTGCTCAAGGTGCTCCTAATATTATGAAATTAATTGTGATGCGTGACCTCTTTAAGAGATTAGAACCATCGCAAGCGTTAATAGAGAAGATAGCAGCTAAGGGATGAGCCACCATCTCAATGTCCCATCAAATCTGCTTGATTGGATAGAGAGTGTTGGGGGAATTGCTAAACGCTCTCTTGAATAAGAGCTTTCCGCGAGCTATAATACTGGACAAATAGAGAGGTTAAACTTTGCTCAAAAGTTATAGCTGCGGTGAATTAAGGAGAGAACATGCCGGTCGCAGGGTAACTCTAGCTGGCTGGATACATCGGCGACGTGACCATGGCGGCATGGTATTTGTTGACCTTAGAGACAGAGAAGGTATAGTTCAGGTAGTCTTTAATCCACAGATATCAGACGAGGCATATAAAGTAGCTACCTCGTTTCGTAATGAATATGTGGTTCAAATAATCGGAGAAGTTGCCTTACGTCCCAAGGGGACAGAAAATCCGCGTCTTCCTACTGGTGAGGTTGAGGTTATAGCGGGAAAAGCAGTAATTCTTAATGAATCAAAAACGCCACCATTTTATATTAATGAAGATACGGAAGTAGAGGAAAGTCTTTGCCTCAGAAACCGGTATCTATATTTAAGAAGGCAGAGAATGAGAGATAATCTTATCTTGCGTCACAAAGTAACAAAGTTTATCTGTGATTTTTTTGACGCCAGAGGCTTTATCCAGGTGGAGACGCCAATCTTGATTAAGAGCACTCCTGAAGGAGCGCGAGACTATCTTGTGCCCAGCCGCCTTAATCCGGGAAAGTTCTATGCTCTTCCGCAATCGCCGCAACAGCTCAAGCAATTGCTCATGGTAGCCGGCCTGGAAAAGTATTTCCAAATAGCTCGTTGTTTTCGAGATGAAGACCTTAGGGCTGATCGACAACCCGAGTTCACCCAGCTTGACCTGGAAATGAGCTTTGTGGAAGAAGAGGACATAATTCAGCTCATGGAAGGATTATTTACCTCGCTTGTGGAAGCTGTCAAACCAGACATGAGGATATTAAAACCTTTTGCGCGCCTTCACTATCAGGAAGCAATGGAACGCTATGGCACGGATAAACCGGATTTACGCTTTGCTTTAGAGTTCAAAGATATTTCTGACATAGCTGCCGAGACAAGTTTTGATGTTTTCCGCTCGGCTATTGATAACGATGGCATAGTGAAAGGCATAGGTGTTCCTGGCTGTGCTCATTATAGCCGTCACCAACTTGCCGAACTCACTGACCTGGCTAGAAGTAGTGGAGCAAAAGGTTTAGTTACCTTCGCCTTCACAGAAGGAAGTGTGGCATTGGACGAGACAAAATCGGTCGCTGCCAGGCATTTAACCCAGGGTCAACTGGAAAATATCGCTAATAGATTCGGGATAAAAGCCAGTGATCTTTTACTCATTGTAGCTGATAAAGCTCCCATAGTTAATAAGACGCTAGACGAGTTGCGTCGTTATTTAGCAAGACAGCTCAATTTAATAGATACTAATCTGTTAGCTTTTGCTTTTATTCTTGATTTTCCTATGCTGGAATGGAACGAGGCAGAAAATTGCTGGGAGCCAATGCATCACCCTTTTACTGCCCCGCAAGAAGAAGATATCTTATTGCTAGATACTGAGCCGACCAAGGTTCGTAGTCACCACTATGATGTTGTCTGTAACGGGTATGAACTGGGCAGCGGTAGTATTAGAATCCATACCCGCCAGCTTCAAGAAAAGATGTTTAGCCTCCTTGGTTACGGTGAGAAGGAGATGGAAGAGCGATTTGGTTCTCTATTAAGAGCACTGGAGTATGGAGCACCACCTCACGGTGGCATCGCTATTGGGATAGATCGTTTGATGATGCTGCTTGCCAGAGAACAAACTATCAGGGAAGTCGTTGCCTTTCCTAAAAACCAAAATGCTGTAGATTTGATGTTTGACGCGCCTTCATATGTCAGTCAAAAACAACTTGACGAGCTGAATCTTAAGCTGAAGCACGAAATAATCAAATGACATAAAGTAGCCGAATGCTCGCATGAAAATAACTGCCGAAGGAACAAAAAACTGTGAGGTAGTTCTCACTATAGAAGCTGAATCCAGTGAGATGAATGAATCTTTAAATGAAGCTTATCAGCACCTGGTACAACAAGTTTCTATCCCGGGCTTTCGCAAAGGGAAAGCACCAAGAACTATCTTAGAACGGCACGTAGGCAAAAGCACTTTGCTGGAGAGGGCATTAGAGCATCTGATACCCCGACTTTACAAGCAGGCAATCGAATTGGAGAAGCTCGAGCCCATAGATGAGGCAAAAATGGAGATTACTCAAGCTGAGCCTTTAGTTTTCAAAGCTATTGTGCCACTTAAACCCGAGGTCAAATTGGGCGATTACCATAATGCAAAGATAGCCCTGAAACAAGTTCAGGGTAACGAAGAGGGAGTCCAGGCAGCTCTACAGCAAATTCGTGAGGAGCAGGCAATCTGGATACCGGTAGATCGCCCCGTTCGTTTCGGTGATTTAGTCACCCTCGATATTGAAGCTACTATGGAAGGGAAGCCATTTTTAAACCACAGAGATATGTTATATGATGTGAAGGAAGAATCGAATTCACCCCTACCTGGAGTGGCGCAAAATTTGGTAGGTGCGGAGAAAAACAAAGTAAGGACCTTCACTATTGACGTCCCGGCTGATTATCCCATAAAGGAATTTGCCGGTAAAAGTTACTTTTTTAGGGTTACTCCTAGTGAAATAAAGGAAAAGGAATTGCCAAAGCTTGACGATGGGTTAGCCCAGAGTGCCGGCTATGATAACCTCGCCGCTATGAAGGAGAAGGTGACCACTGCTCTGAAAGATAAAGTTGAAGAAAGAAACAGTCTAGAATTGAGGGAAAAGGTTCTCGATGCGGTAGTGGAATTGAGCGAGGTGCATTATCCCACTATTTTGATGGAGAGGGAGATTGAAGGACTTATTGGAGATGAGGCAAGACGGCTTGGTTTTAAGGGTATAAAAGATTATCTTGAAGTAGCTAACAAGACAAAGGAAGAAGAAAAAGAAAAATTTCGTTCTACAGCGAGGAAGCGGATTAATCGCTCCCTTGTTCTAGATAAAATAGTTGAGCAGGAAAATGTTGAGATTAGTGCTGAGGAGGTAGATAATAAAATAGAAAAAATGCTGGAAAGTGCTGAAGATAAGGAGAAGACACGGCAGTTTTTTGCCCTACCCCAGGTAAGAAAGTCAATTGAGCAATCCCTACGGAATGAAAGAGCGCTAGACAGGCTAGTGCAATGTAGTTGCCCAATTTATTGGGCAAGTGTGCATGATAAATCAGG
>MNYE01000136.1:3706-19748 GCA_001873005.1 Dehalococcoidia bacterium CG2_30_46_9 | reverse complement strand
CGGTAATGTTGGACAGGAAACAAAGGAGGCTTGATGGATGCAACATCCCAAATAGTAATTCCTACGGTAACGGAGGTTAGTGCTCGTGGTGAGCGTTCTCTTGATATATATTCCCTTTTACTCAGAGAAAGGATCATCTTTCTAGGCACACCTATTAACGATCAAGTAGCTAACCTCGTTATCGCTCAGCTTCTTTATTTAGACAGGGAAGCTCCGGAAAAAGATATAAGCCTTTATATTCATTGCCCCGGCGGAATAATTAGTGCTGGCTTGGCTATCTATGATACCATGCAGCTTTTGCGTCCTGATGTATCCACTATCTGTGTGGGTTTGGCAGCTAGCATGGGCACTTTGCTCCTTTGTGCTGGCGCTAAGAGTAAGCGTTTTGCTTTACCTAACGCTACTATACACCTTCACCAAGCAATCGGTGGTGCTCAAGGTCAGGCCGCAGATGTTGAGATTGCCGCTCGAGAAATTATGAGGATACAAGAAAGAATCCGCAATATTTTAGCCAAGCACACAGGTCAGCCTGTAGAGAAAATTGCCCATGACACTGATAGGGATTTCTACCTTGATCCTCAACAAGCAGTAGAATATGGACTTATTGATGGTATATTGACCAAGCCAGAAAAGAAACAAGTTGGATAAGGTAGGCTTGATTACCACTATAATTGTCTCTACAATTCTTGTTGCGACAGTAGTATGGTTGCTCCATGGCACTAAGAAACGAGATTGAAAAGAGGAGGGTAGCATGGCTAAATTTAAAGCAGGTGATGGAGCCAGAGTTAAGGACAGGCCGGGCTGGCCGGGCGGTTACAAGATTGCTGATTGGGAGGGGATTATTGTGGAGGTGAAGGAAGACCCTGCTGGATATGTAATAATGAAAGCAGATAAGACCGGCTATGATATGGCTTTCCCTGAAAATGAGTTAGACAAGATTTAGGGTAAGAAGGAATGGGCGGATAGAATGACCCCTATTTGTCATTGCGAGCGAAGCGTGGCAATCTCTGAGATTGCTTCGGGTTAGCACCCCTCGCAATGACAGGTAAACATTCTCGTTGGCTGATAGATTTAATAGAAGGAGGTGATGCCTAGGCTGTATAAAAGCTGGTTTCTTCGCTTGCGGGTGGTGGAGGGGTCGGCTCATTCTACCTAACAGCCCGATAATAAAAAAGGAGGTAATAAGTCATGAAATTCCTAACTATCATCAAGGACAAGGATTTGTTTTTCACGCTTCCTCCAGAGATGCAAAGGCAACTTTGCGAGGGGGAGGCTGCCTTCATTGACAAGTATCGGAAGGCAGGCAAATTCCAGGTTTTTTATAACATGCCTGGCTTGAAAGGGGGCATTGCCATGTTTGAAGTTGAGTCTGGTGAGGAGGGAGATCGGATTTTGCTTGAGTATCCTATGTACCCCTTCGTGGATGTAGAAATGTATGCTCTCTCGGACTATGATGCCCACGCGAGGGCACTGAAGGAAGCTTATCAACGGTGGCTGGCGAAGAAGTAAGTTGCCCGCGTTAGGACAGGCGATTGCACAGACTCGATGGGGTGAGAGAGCGGGTAAGCTGTGTTGCTGCTTCACTCTCTTACCCCTTTAGTTCGCTGAGACGAGGGTTATTGCTCTGCTGTTATTTGTCTAATCGCTTCGCAGGTTGCAAACTGTTGGTACTTTGTCGCTAGCCTAATTTGGCAGCCTCTTTTCTAACCAGGTGGCGAATCCTTTTATGAACTTCAAGAACTTGAGTAATATCTCTGGTTTCAACCAACCAGTGAAAATGTTCTCTGTCGCCCTTCCCATCTGCCTTTTCCCTTCCCTTAACTATTTTCTCGACTGATGAGCGCCCGCCTTTTTCCCAACCTTCCAGAGCTATCCACAAGTCGTCCAAGTTTGTAGATGCCAGGCTCATAGTGGCATAGGGCAAGGCGTACTCATTAGCATTGAAGGCGATGGCTAAGCCACCGGCTTTGTTTACTGTCTGAAGCATCTTGAAGTCGGTAATGCTATCTCCTATTGCCGCCCAATGCGAGAGCGTTTTCCCCATCTTGGCACTGAAATGCTGTAGCGCTTCTACCTTACGCTTCCCACCTACTGGTTTCACCTGGCTTACGAGCTTTCCTGAATTTGTTTGAGGTAATTCTTGCCAGTAAAAATGGTCAAGGTTGTCTTTTATCAAGGTATCATCAACAAAGGGGTTAAAGTTCATAATTTCCTTTTCTGCTCGCTCCAGCAAGACAAAGTCATCTTTCCTCAATAGACGGCGAATTCGGTTCAAGGGAAAAGAGGTGCAAGCCACGTTTTCATTGGGTATGTTTAACCTCCGTGTAATAGATAAGGCATATTGTTCATAACTGGTGCTGATGCAAAATATTTGCCACCCTCGCTCTTTAAGCCTGGCGATCAAATCCGGGGTGCCTTGAGTCAGAGCAGCCCTCTGCCCCATAGCGCTAATTTGTTCCTCCTTTATATTATGGTAAGCGAGGAAAGGAGCAATGAGAGCCAATGTATCACCCGGTTCATAGTCAGGTCTATTTTCCAGGGTTAGCAAATCATCGTAGCGACTGATGACCTCGAAGAGCTTATCACCTCCAGGGAATAACTTCATCAACTCGTAGGCGTTATCTTGAGGAGCTAAAGGACCTTCGAGGTCAAAGCAGATTAGATTCATTGTGCCTCACTCTAGACCCTGAAACAAGATGAGATTCCGAAACAAGTTCGGAATGACATTAGTACGTCGGAATGACATTCCAATATTGTCATGCTGAACTTGGTTCAGCATCTCTACACTGAACTTGTTTCAGGGTCACTCTCTATCGCCTTGTCTATCTTACCACTGAGGTTATATCCTTCAATTGACTCTCCCTGGGCATTGATTACTCTACCATCTCTTATACTAATCTCCCCCCGACTTAGAGCTTGCAATGTCAAGATAATAAGGGGGAATTCCCTGACAAGCTCATGCTGACGGATAAGCTGAAATAACGTTTTTTCGTCATCTTTTTGCCAGCCCTGAACTTGATTCAGGGTATCGAAGGCTTTACCTCTAAAGGGGAAAGTGCAGTAGCTAACTACTGGTCCCTGATCTAATTTGGGGGTCACGAGGTGCATCATGGCTCCAGCTTCTTTGGCTTTATTTCGTATCAATGTCCGCATCACCTCCTGCCAGCTACCGCTGGGTCCACCGGGGGGTGCTGGGTGGAGGTTAATCATATTATACTTTCGGCAAAGCTCCTCTCCTATGATGAGCATATAGCCAGCAAGAACACAGAGGTCTGGGCAAAACTTTTCAACCCGCTTGTTTACTTCTCTATCATATCGGAGGCGCCAATCTTCATGAGATTGCTTCGCTCTACACTCTCCCGGCCCTCTCCCTTGAAGGGAGAGGGTTTGGGTGAGGGTTTTGAACTTTCTATGCGAGAAGCAGATAAGCGGTATATTGTAGCTGTGAACAAGTTCAAAGAATAGGTCGCTTTCCTTCGCCTCTCCCGGCTCTCGGTTACTAAAAACAAAGCTTATTTTGGCCTGTATCTCGCCAGCTTCTATGCTTTCCCAAACAGCCTTTAAAAGCTGACACGCCGCCTCATCCCTACCGGTAGAAAACCAGCCAATGTTCATCCCTACAATTTCTTCTTTATCTTCGTCCAGGTGCTAGCAAAGTGAACCAGGGGATTAGACCTTCGTCCAAATATTTTGCCTTGGATGAGACAGTTTATGAAGTCGTCCGGGCCATTGAATTCGGGCATTTCTACATAAGCCTTACCAATTTCGCTTACCATATGGGCATCGCTTCCGGCACTGGGAGCCAGCCCATACTTGTTAACCAATTCCCAAGCCTTGGTGAAGCTATTGGAAAAGGGGGTGCGCGAATTGAAAACCTCAATGATGTCAACCTGAGATAAGATTCTTTCCGATAGTAATTTCGTGGAGTTCTTTAGAGGTGCTCGTCCCAAAGGGTGAGGGATGCCAACCAATCCTCCTTGACTTCTGATTCGTTCAATAATTTCCTCAGGAGATGGTCCACTAGGAATTGTTTCTTTTAAAAATAGCCCCATCAATTCGCCGCAGGGCGTAAGAATTTCCTCGGCAACAATCACTTTGAAGGGAGCTATTTCTTCTAACTTTAGGGCGCCGGCAATAGTACCGTGGTCAGCTATGGCGATGCAATTTATACCTATTTTGAGACAATGAGCGATTATTTTGCTCAGGGGTGTGGAGCAGTCCATGGAATAACAGGTGTGAACATGCAAATCAGCGCGTAGCAATTAACCTACTTTCTCCAGATACTCCCCAGTTCGGGTATCAATCTTGACAGAATCACCCACACTAATAAAAAGAGGAACTTGAACAACAAAGCCACTTTCTAGTTTAGCTGGTTTAGTACCTGCTGTAGCTCTGTCCCCTTTGAAACCTGGCTCTGTCTCAATAACCTGGAGCTCTACAGCGGTGGGCAGTTCTATGCTCACTGCCTCATCTTTACAGGTCAAAATCTCTAGATTCATTCCTTCTTTAAGATAGTGCAAGCTATCACCCACCTGTTTCGCAGTTAGTACCATTTGCTCATAGTTCTTCGTGTCCATAAAATAATAGAGATCACTCTCATTATAAAGATACTGAACGGTCCGGTGCTCAAGGAAGACAGACTTGAATTTGTTATTAGACTGGAAATTCCGTTCTGTAGTATTACCAGTGCGGACATCACGGAGTTTCAATTTAATCACAGGTTGCCTTTGCTGCATCTTAACATGCTGATACTCTACAATTTGGTACATATTGCCATCCAGTTCTACAGTTATTCCTTTCCTCAATTCTCCGGCATCAATCATAGTAAACCTCCGTCTTTTTTCGACTTTGTAACTACTCTAGCCTTACCTCCCTCCAGTACCACCATATCCTCAATTCTAACACCGCCCCATCCAGCTATGTAAACTCCAGGTTCTATGGTAAAAACCATGCCGTCAGCGAACACATCGGAAGAACTTGGGCTAATTGTGGGAGCCTCGTGCAACTCTAATCCGACGCCATGTCCCAGGCCATGTCCGAAGGATTCGCCATAGCCGGCTTTGGTAATAACATCGCGGGCTAGCTGATCTGCTTGCACGGCACTCATTCCGCTGTGAATTCGCTCTATGGCACTGAGTTGTGCCGCTAAGACAACATTATAGATTTCTGAAAATGTTTTGTCTGTCTCGAGATTGCTTCCCCTGAAACTTGGTTCAGGGGCTGGCATTAACAAAGTACGGCTAAAGTCGCTGCAATAGCTGTCTATTTTCGCCCCCATATCAATGAGCACTGGCTCGCCAGTTTGAATCATCCTTTCTCCCGGCCGGGCATGTGGCAAAGCTGAATTAGGACCTGAGGCGACAATAATTTCAAAAGGTATTCCCTCACTCCCATTCTGGCGAAGGAATTTTTCTATCTCCCAGGCTACCTCTTTTTCTTTCATACCAGCATGTATTATTGACCTAGCATATTCGAAAGCAGCGGTAGTTAATTCCGCTGCGCGGCTGATAAGTTTTAATTCCAGGGATTCCTTTATGGAGCGGAGACGCTCTACCAAAGCGGTAGTAGGGATAAGCTCAAGATTAAGTTTGTTTTTTACTGTTTCGCTAAACTTCTGATAAAGAGTAAAGGTAATGTGATTAGCCTCAAAACCCAGTTTGTGCCAGCCGAAATCGGATACCAACTGAGGAAGCCAGTTGTGCATTTCCCCTTTAATTTGGATAACCCGGAATCGGGGTGCCTCTTCCTTAGCCTGTTCTACATAGCGAAAGTCGGTAGCTAAAATAGCCTCACTCTCTGAGATAAGCAACCATCCTGAAGAGCCAGCAAACCCGGAAAGATAGCGATAATTATATGGCTGAGAAACCAGAAGCGCATCTAAGCCATGTTCGTCTATGGTATATCTTAGTTTTTGCAAACGATTTAGCGTTAGCATAGTCAAAAATTAAACATCAAACATCAAAATGACAGATTAAAAAGCAAAGGTTATTTTTGCATTTTACTTTTTGATTTTCTTTTCATCCGCCCCTTTTAGTTCAGCTATTAAGCTTTCTAAAGCTGCGATATATCCCCTCCAACCCAGTCCGCTTATCTGCCCCCTAGCAATGGGAGCTATTACAGATTTGGCTCGCCACTCCTCACGAGCATAGATATTAGATAAATGAACTTCAACTACCGGCAGCCTGGTATCAGCTAAGGCATCACGCAGAGAGTATCCATAGTGGGTGAGAGCTCCAGGATTGATAATTATGCCATCGGCGGAATCTGATTGCTCTTGAATAAAGTCAACGAGTGTGCCCTCACTATTAGATTGAAATGTCATGACTTCCGCCTTTAGTGTCTCAGCTCGTTTCTTAAGCAGGGAATCTATCTCAGCCAAAGCTTTGTCACCATATATCGCTTTGTCTCGCTTGCCCAGGACATTCAAGTTCGGTCCATGAATAACTAGAATCTTCATAAAGATGCCTCCTGTTTTTGCTCTTCATCCTGAACTTGTTTCAGGACAGGTTTTGGTTTGTGGCTCGTGGTGTATTGGCACTGCGGAAAATTGCTACATCCATAGAATACCTTCCTCTTTTTGTTGGTTCTCACTACCAATTCACCACCACATTGAGGGCAGTGAGCCCCAATTTTGACCAAGTAAGGTATGGTTGTCTTACATTCTGGGTAGCCACTACAGGCAAGAAATTGGCCAAAACGTCCCATCTTTATCACCATAGGGCGACCACAGTTAGTGCATCTCTCTTCAGTCATTTTAGCTGTATTAACCTTAACAATATTGATGGACGCTTTCTTAAGCATATCCTCAAAGGGAGAGTAAAAATCTCTTAAGACTGCTACCCATTCATTTTTGCCCCGGGCTATTTCATCCAGTTGCCTTTCTATTTGTGCTGTAAAGCCAAAGTCAACTATTTTGGGGAAATGATCTTTCAAGATATTGTTGACAATTACGCCGAGCTCCTCGGGATAAAATTTGCCCTCTACCTTACGCGCATAATTTCTTTCCTGAATAGTAGAGATTATGGGGGCATAAGTACTGGGACGTCCTATGCCTTTCTCCTCTAGCGCCTTTATCAATGTTGCTTCGCTGTAGCGAGGTGGCGGTTGAGTAAAATGTTGTCCAGGAAAAATTTCCTGGCAGATTAATCTATCGTCAATATGCAACTCGGGCAAAGAAACAAAACCTTCTTCTGGCTCGTCCTCATCCTTGCTTTCGTTGTAAATGATGGTGAAACCAGGAAACTTAAGAATTGAGCTAGTTGCTTCAAGTAGATAGCCTTGAGGTTGCTTCGCCTCGCTCGCAATGACATTCCTTGCCACTATCTCTACTTTGATTGTGGCATATAGTGCCGGTGACATCTGGCTGGATAGCATGCGCTTCCAGATAAGCTCATAAAGCCTGAGCTGATCTCGGTTGAGAAACGGTCTAACCTCGTTTGGCTCACGATAAATTTTGGTAGGGCGAATTGCTTCGTGAGCTTCCTGAGCCCACTTTGTTTTTTTGGCAAAACTACGTGGTTTTGCCGGCAGAAAATCCCTGCCATACTTCTCTTGAATAAAATCTCTTACCTCGGTCATGGCAGAAGGGGCGATATGTGTAGAGTCGGTGCGCATATAGGTAATAAGACCGACAGAACCTTTCTCACCTAGAGGTAAACCTTCATAAAGCTGCTGGGCAATTGCCATAGTATGCTTGGCGGCAAAATGCAGTTTCCTCCAAGCTTCCTGCTGCAAGGTGCTGGTAATGAATGGTGGCGCTGGTTGACGGGCTATCGTCCTGGTTCGTATTGACTTAACTACGTATTCGGCTTTTTCTAATTCGGCAACAATCTTTACTGCCTCTTTTTCGTCACGAATATCTAACTTGCTGCCATCAATTGAAGCCACAAGTTTGGCTATAAAGCTCGTTTCCTGTTCTTCCACTCGTACCAATTTGACCTCGATGGTCCAGTATTCCTGGGGGACAAAGTTTTGAATTTGTTGCTCTCGCTCAACGACCATCCTTACCGCTACTGACTGAACTCTGCCGGCGGAAAGGCCTCTTTGCACCTTGCGCCATAAGAGAGGACTTAATTTATAGCCTACAAGTCTATCCAGGATGCGTCTAGCTTGTTGGGCATTAACCAGATCCATGTCAATGGAGCGGGGATTCTTGAACGCCTCCTTTATCGCTTCTTTGGTTATCTCGTGGAAGATTACGCGATGAATGGGTGTGTCATCTTTGTCCAGCTTAGCTGCTTTGATAAGATGCCATGAGATCGCCTCTCCTTCCCGATCAGGGTCGGTAGCCAGGAAAATGGACTTAGCCTTGGGAGCCGCCTCTTTAATCTCCTTAACTATCTTTTTCCTCTCAGGAACGATAACATACGTGGGGGCAAAATCTTTTTCCACATCTACCCCCAAACGCGTTTTAGGTAAGTCGCGCACATGCCCTAGCGAAGCCTTCACAGTGTAGCCACGTCCTAGAATTCCAGTTAGCGTTCTTGCTTTAGCCGGTGACTCAACAATAACTAACTTATCTGACATTATTTTCCCTCACGTCCCTCGCCAGATAAGGGGCAGGGTGGACGAGGGACCCCTCCTTTTTTGTCCCTGGCCAGGACATAGTTCATATTTCCTATCTGCCTCGCTACGCCTTTAAGCTCCAGGATAGCCAGTGTACTGCTTACCTCGGGTACAGGTAAACCACTGCTGCGACAGATCTCATCTATATGCACTGGCTCAGGAGTTAGCTGTTTTAGTATCAGGGATTCAGCTTCATTTGCGGGCAAGAATTCTTTAATTTCCAGTTGCTGAGGAGCAATTATGCCTAAGTTCAATTCCTCCAGAATATCGGCACAGTTACAAACTAACTTAGCTCCCTCTTGTATGAGACGATTGGTTCCCTTGCTAGCAGGGGAAAGAATACTACCGGGAATGGCAAAGACCTCGCGATTCTGCGCCAGCGCTTGAAAGGCTGTGATTAGGGCACCACTTTTTTCCCCAGCTTCCACCACTAGCACGCCTAAGCTCAAGCCACTCATAATTCGATTGCGCAGCGGAAAATTTTCCGCCTTAGGCCTGGTGCCTAAGGGAAATTCACTTACCAAAGCTCCATGTTCCACTATATCTAAAGCTAATTTAGCATTTTCTGCCGGATAGATAATATCCAGCCCGGAACCAAAGACAGCTATGGTTTTACCTCCGTTGTCCAGAGCAGTCCTATGAGCCACAGTATCAATTCCTCTGGCCAGCCCGCTGACAATAACAAGATTGCTTCGCACCAAATCGGCTATGATTTCTTCGGCCACTTGACGTCCGTATATAGTGGGACGCCGTGTGCCCACCGCAGCCAAGCAAGGAATATCTTGAGCTGGAAGCTCGCCTCTAACGTAAAGTACTGGCGGATAATCATAAATTTCCTTTAATCGAGAAGGGTAATATTGGTCCTCACAGGTAAGCGTTTTTACCTTATAGCGCTCCAGCTTTTCTACTTCCTGGTCCAGGGAAATTTTCTGGCGTAGCAATAGTAAAGCGTTTACACTTCGCGAGTCTAATCCGGCTTGTTTTAGCTTGCTTTCTGAAGCTTTCCAGGCATCTTCTAAATTGCCAAAATGCTCTTTTAACTGCGAAAGCCTTACCCTGCCGATCCCGGGCACCCGAGAAAAACCTATCCAATATTTCAGTTCCTCAGTCTTCACTATAAATAATATGCATTTGTAACTACTCACCCTGCTGTCATTCTGAGCCAAAGGCGAAGAATCTCCGAGACCCTTCGCTTCGCTCAGGGTAACAAGGATGGCTCTGTAGTTGCATGCATTTTATCATAAAATGGGGCAAGAAGATTGGTGGCGATTGCGGTTTTACAATTCTACAGTACTGTGGCACAATGCAATAATGCATTCTTAAGGATGCAAATCGTCGGCATGGATATCAGGGGAGGAAATATGCTAGAGATCGAAGAGCTAACCGTAGCGATAGAGGGTAAGGAAATTCTGCACGATGTCAACATGACAATTAAAAAAGGTGAAACCCGTGTCCTTTTCGGTCCCAATGGCAGCGGGAAAACCACCCTGCTCATGGCAATTATGGGGTTTCCCAGATATCAGGTGAGCAAAGGCAAGATCGTTTTCAAAGAAAAAGACATAACCAAATTGCCACTGGATGAGAGAGCCCGTTTGGGAATTGGCATGGCTTTTCAGCGGCCACCGGTGGTGCGAGGTGTGAAAGCACGTGATATAGTTGCCGTCTGTCTCAAAGAGCGCAAAGATGGCGAGACTATCAGACAACTAGCTGGGAAAGCTGACCTGGTTGAATTTCTTGATAGGGATATAAATTACGGGTTTTCTGGAGGGGAGATAAAGCGCTCAGAGATAATGCAACTACTGGCTCAGAAACCTGAACTGACTCTACTGGATGAGCCTGAGTCCGGTGTTGACCTGGTAAATATAGCCCTTATAGGTAGACTGATAAATGAATTGCTGGAAAAAGATTGCCCAATACACAGGCGAAAATGTATGGGGCTTATCATTAGCCATACTGGTGGTATCCTAGACTATGTGAACGCTCGTACCGGCTATGTTATGCTTGATGGCCGGATAATTTGCGAGGGTGATCCTCATGAAATCCTGAAAACTATCAAGGAAAGGGGCTACAAGGGGTGTAGCATATGCATAAAGTAAAATCTTCTAGCAAGTACATAGACAAAGCTAAAGCAGCATCAGCTAAACCAGCATTATTAGGGGAAGACTTAGATTTAGAATCTTATGTTAGTTCTGCTGAGGAACAACCTTACCGAGATGACCCATTACAGTTGCCTGTTGAGACCAAAGAGCAAATGATGGAAGTAGGAGTTACTCTGGATAACATGAATCAAAGGTCGGGAACGTTTCTTCAGGTTGACAATGCACCAATTCATTTTTCCAGAAGACAAGAGGGCCTTGAGGTCATGAGTACTAGCGAAGCGCTAGAAAAATACCAGTGGCTAGTAGATTATTATTGGCGGGCAGTACCTGTAGACAGTGACAAATATACTGCCCATGTTGAACTTAATCAATCTGATGGCTATTTCATTAGAGCTTTGCCTGGCATCAAAACAACATATCCCGTACAAGCCTGCCTTTATCTAGCTAAGGCTAATTTAGCTCAGAACGTTCACAATATCATTATTGCTGAAGAAGGTTCTGAATTGCATATTATCACCGGATGCACTACCGGTCTCAGAGAAGAGCCAGGACTACACATAGGAATAACCGAGTTCTATATTAAGAAAGGAGCTAAAATCACTTTTACTATGATACACAGATGGACACCAAAGGTAGCTGTTCGTCCCCGCACTGGCGCTATTGTTGAAGAAAATGGTTTATTCATGAACAACTATGTGATTTTAAAGTCGGTTCGTTCATTGCAAATGTATCCTACAGCCTGGTGTATGGGTGAAAATAGCACTGCCAGATATAATACCATTCTGATTGCAACTTCTGGCTCAACAATAGATGTTGGTTCCAGGGTCTTCCTTCGTGCCAGAGAGTCGAAGACAGAGATAATAGCTAGAGCTATTACCAGCGGTGGCACTATTACTTCCCGAGGCTATATAGAAGGTAACTGCCCGGAAGTCAAAGGTCATCTGGAATGTCGCGGATTAATTTTAGCAGGGGAAGGAATAATTCATGCTATACCAGAGCTTAGAGGTACTGTAGCTGGTGTTAACTTATCCCATGAGGCAGCCATAGGAAAGATTGCCGAGGAAGAAGTGGAGTATCTCATGAGTAGGGGGCTAACCCGGGCTGAGGCTACAGCCACTATAGTCAGGGGATTCCTCAGGGTGGATATTGAGGGTTTACCATCAATGCTCAGCGCCGAAATAGAGCGGGCAGTTCAGGCGAGTGAAAAGGAACTCATGTAAACAGGCTAGAGGAGGCTAATGATGAATGTCAAAGCACTATATAAGTTAAGCTACGGATTGTATGTAGTTTGCTCCAGAAAGGGAAACAGAGTCAATGGGCAAATTGCTAATACAGTGTTTCAGATTACTTCCGAGCCACCTACCATTGCCGTGAGCATCAATAAACAAAACCTGACCCATGAATTCATCATGAAAAGCAAAGTCTTTACAGCTTCGGTTATCTCCCAAGATGCACCTCTTTCCTTTGTTGGTCACTTTGGTTTCAAGTCAGGCCGAGACATAGATAAGTTTGAGGGCATTAATTATGAACTTGGTGAAACCAAAGCTCCATTAGTGCTCGACCATACCCTGGCTTATCTGGAAGCCAAGGTAATCCAAGATGTGGATGTGGGAACCCACACTATTTTTATCGGGGAACTGGTAGGAGCAGAGAACATTAAAGAAGGCGAACCTATGACCTATGCCTATTATCACCAGGTTAAACGAGGTACTACTCCCAAGACAGCTCCCGGTTATATTGAGGGGAAAAGAGAAGTAGTCAAAGCAGAAAAATACCGATGTACCGTTTGTGGTTACATTTATGACCCTGAGCTGGGCGATCCTGATGGTGGCATAAAGCCGGGGGCGCCTTTTGAGGAAATATCCGATGACTGGGTGTGTCCTGTCTGTGGGGCAAGTAAGAGCCAGTTCGAAAAAATAGGATAGGAGGAACCCAGTACTCTAAAACTTGTCAGAAAACTCTGACAGTAATCTTTTGCTGAAACACCACCCCAGAGTTGTGACACACCCTTTTTTGGACTATAATATTCCTAAGAAATTATTCCATCCCGACCTTTGACTAAGGGGGTATAAGTGTGTTTACGGCTAATGATAGGCAAAGGTTCTTTCCTTAAGCCAAAGAAGGTCGAAGTCAGGGTCAAAGAGGCCAAGAAAGAGACAAAGGCCAAATGAGCCAATTTTGCCCTGCCTCTGCTTAATACTCAGGAGAAAAAGATGACAAAGCAAGTTAAAGTCTATTCTACCCTTACCTGCCCCTGGTGCCGCAGAGCAAAAGAATTTCTCAAAGCCAATAATATTCCCTTCCAAGATTTCGATGTTGCCAGCGATAAGAATGCCCGAGAGGAGATGATTAAGAAAACAGGGCAGTTAGGTGTGCCTGTGATTGATATTGATGGTGATATTACAGTCGGCTTTGACGAGAACTGGCTCAGGCAGAAACTAAACCTGCCAAAATAGGTTTAACGGAAATGTGCGACTTGATGATTATTGGCGGTGGTCCGGCGGGGATGACAGCTGCTGTTTATGCTGCTCGCAAAAAACTGAAGACTTTGCTCATCAGTAAAGACATAGGTGGGCAACCTAACTTGACTGCGGGAATAGAAAATTATATGGGCTATCAGTTCATCGAAGGTCTTGAACTAATGCAAAAATTTGAGGAACAGGTAAAACAGTTTCCCCTGGAAATGAAAATTGGGGGGATGGTTAGCAACTTGTCCCAAATAGATGGTGGCTTTGCAGCAAAGACAGATAAAAATGAAACATACCAGGCTAAGGCAGCTATAATTGCTACTGGCAAACGCCCTCGCCCGCTAAATGTTCCCGGTGAAGAAAAACTGAGGGCCAGAGGCGTCACTTATTGTGCCGTCTGCGATGGTCCCCTCTTTGCCGGTATGAATGTAGCTGTTATTGGAGGCGGCAACTCAGCCTTGGAAGCCACCGATGACATGATTAAGATTGCCAAGCATGTCTATTTAATAACGCTGACTCCTCTTACCGGCGACCCAATATTGATTGATAAAGTAAAAGGTGCGAAAAACTTAACTGTCTTCCTGGAGCATGAAGTGCTGGAGATAAAAGGGGAAGACTTTGTTGAGGGAGTAAGAGTAAGGGATTTAAAAAGCAAGCAAGAAAAGGAATTGGAGGTTGGGGGTGTCTTTATTGAGATTGGGCTTATCCCCAATTCGGAGGCGTTTAAGAGGATGATCCCGCTAAATCGTCTTGGGGAAATCGAGGTCAATTGCGCTAACGAAACTGGTATTCCCGGACTCTTTGCCGCTGGAGATGTTACCACTGTTCCCGAGAAGCAGATAGTTGTAGCGGCTGGTGAAGGCGCTAAGGCTGCCCTTCAAGCTCACCGTTATCTGCAGAGGCTGGAAAATAAATTTCCCCGCTCAAAGCAAAATTGCAAAAGGCGTAATAAAGAACAAGGAAAGGAGGCAAAAATGGGGGTTAAAAAAATAGGCGAAAAATATCGCTGCAATGTCTGTGGGAACGAAGTGACGGTGACCAAAGTTGGTGGCGGCACCTTAGTCTGTTGTGGCCAGGACATGGAACGAATTAGTTTATAGCTACAAAAATAATAAAGCTTGGAATAGTCTTGAGCAAGCTCCACGCAGTGCCGAGATGCTTGAAAGGTTTCTCATGATTCGGACACTGTAGAAGGATTGGTTGAGGTGTTGGTATGGGAAAAGATGTATTTTCGTTTATTGTGGGTGGAAAGGCAGGTGAGGGAGTCAGGAAGGCGGGAACGGTAGCCGCCAATCTTTTTGCTAATGTTGGGCGATACGCCTTTCAAATGGATGACTATCAGAGCTTGATTACTGGCGGACATAACTTTTCCGCAGTAAGCACGGCAACGAGGGAGATTACGAGTCATTATATGGAAGCCGATGTAGTTGTGGCACTGGATAAGAAGAGTTACGAATTACATAAAGGACATCTCGCCAGCGGTGGCACATTGGTCTATAACTCCGATGCTTTGGGTGATGGTGATTGGGAGGGTATCGGTATAGCTTTAACTTCGGAGGCAAGGAAATATCCCAATCCAAGCTTGAGACTTGGTCTGGGTGCGGTTGCCATACTTGCGGCGGCAATAGACTTTGACACAGAAAATTTGCAGAGCCTGATTGAAAGGGAATATCCAAAGGACACACAGAACAATATTGCATACGCCATGGTGATATGCGATATGGCACGTAAGTTGATTGGCGGTAAATATCACCTGGAAAAGGGCAATAGAGAGATGGTTCTGCTCAGCGGAAACGAAGCTATCGCTCTTGGTGCCTGCGCTGCTGGACTCGACATTTATTTTTCTTATCCCATGACACCCACCACCTCCATCTTACATTATCTCGCTGCCCATGATGAGGATCTTGGTATCGCGGTAGTACATCCAGAGAACGAGATTGCGGTTATCAATATGGCAATTGGTGCCGCATTTTCTGGTGCCAGAGTCATGGTTGGCAGTAGCGGAGGAGGTTTTGCCCTGATGGAAGAGGCTTTTTCTCTGGCAGGGATGTCAGAGGCCCCGGTATTATGCGTACTTGCTTCAAGACTAGGGCCATCCATAGGGGCGGCAACCTACACGGAGCAAGGTGACCTCAGATTTGCCATAAATCAGGGGCATGGCGAGTTCCCCCGCATTGTTGCCTCTCCCGGAACTGTTCAGGAGACATTTTTCCTCGCTGCAGAAATGATGAATCTAGTTTGGAGGTTTCAAACACCAGGAATTTTGCTCACGGAAAAACACATGTCTGAAAGCAGAATGACCGTGGACATCAATCCGGAAGGAGCAAAATGGATAGAGCCACTCATACATAAAGGTGTTGGATATAGTAGGTATCTTGATACCTCTAGCGGCGTATCGCCGCTGCTTTTCCCACCGTCCCAGGAATTGATTAAGTGGAACAGTCACGAGCATGATGAAATGGGCATAACCTCGGAGAGACCAGAAATAATCACGAAGATGCACGATAAGAGAAAAAGAAAGGGTGAAGCAATAGTAGACTATATGAAGGGGATGCATACTGTCAACATATATGGTGATAAGGGTCTTGTGATATTTACCTATGGATCGACGACGATGAGTGTTCTAGAAGCACTAAAGGTTGGTGGTATTGATGCTATGGTTGTACAGCCAATATATGTCGAGCCCCTACCGGTATGGGAACTTGAAAGATACGAAGGTAGCAAGCCCGTCGTTGTGGAGCAGAGTTCCACGGGGTTATTTGCCGCATTGCTTAAGGAAAAGGCTGGCATTGATGTAGGAACAGTTATTAAGAAATACGATGGCAGGCCCTTTGACCCTATTGAACTTGCGGATAAATTAAGGGAGGCAGTTTAAGTATGGATGACCTCGCGACTTATGCCGAGAATACA
>MNYE01000136.1:0-3682 GCA_001873005.1 Dehalococcoidia bacterium CG2_30_46_9 | reverse complement strand
GGTATATTGAATGCCTTCAAAAAGGCGGTGAAGAAACTTGAGGAGAAAGGGATTGGGAGAGAGAGGATAATAATGTGTACTGGCATCGGATGTCATGGCAAGATATTTGATTATGTCCGCCTTAGTGGCTTTTATTCCCTACATGGCAGGTCTATGGCGACGGCTCAGGGGATAAAGCTGGCTAACCCTGATTTAAAGGTCATAGCTTTTGCTGGCGATGGCGATGCCTATGGCGAGGGTATTGACCACTTGATATTCGCAGCCAAGAGAAATGCCGCTATAACTGTCATAGTGCATGATAATGGTGCTTATAGCCTTACGCTGGGGCAATACACTCCTACAAGTGACAAAGGCTTCAAAGGTCCCTCGACACCAAGGGGTAGCATTGAAGAGCCACTTAATCCATTAGTACTCATGCTCGCTGCCGGGGCAACTTTCGTTGCCAGGGATTATCCTGTTAAATTGGATCATCTTGTTGATATTATAGTCCAGGCGGTGGAGCATGAGGGTTTTGCCTTTATTGATGTCCTCCAGCCATGCGTGAGTTTCAACAACACATACCAAAAATACAATCAATTGGTTGAGATTCTTGACCGTATTCCTGGGAGCTATGAAGAGGCAATGGCTGTTGCCAGAAAGAAAGATAAATTGCCAATAGGCATACTATATCGGGTTGAAGAGCCCGTGTATCATAAGGAACTTTATGGTGACTGGAACCCGATAACAAAACGATTGTCGCAAAAAGATAGAAGGGAAAGAATTGCGAAATTGTTCCAGCCAAAATAATGTTGAGATATTGCTCAAAAAGCTTGATAAGATGAAGAAAAGAGTATTATTTAAAGATGGAGCGTATGCTACATAATCGGGACATTTTCAGAGAGATCGGTTGGAAACAAATAATGAAACAAAACACTAAGTAAAGGAGGTGAGCCATGGCTAAAGTTACCATAGTCTTGAATGAGGAACAACAAAGTAGGCTGGAGCAGGCCGTTATTGACCAAGATGGGAAAGCAGCTTTAAAACTCCTAGCCGAGATAAGGGAAAGGGTAAGAACAGCTCAAACTACTCGCTGTGGCGTAGAGAAGCTAAGAAAATAGTTTAGCTAAGCAAGGAAGGTAAGAAGGCTTAAGAAGAAAGCTAATAAGTCAACAAAGTAGAGGAGGATAAACATGGAAAAATCTAAGTTTTATGCTTTACCGCAGTTGCCCTATGGATACAACGACTTAGCTCCCTATATATCTGAAGAACAATTGAAGATACACCATCAAAGGCATCATCAAGCGTATGTTAATGCGGCAAATGCCATACTTGAAAGGTGCGACAAGGCACGAAAAGAGGGCACTGACTTCGATGTTAAAGCCAATTTGAAGGAGTTATCATTCCATGTAGGAGGACACCTACTGCACTCATTGTTCTGGAGGAATCTGACACCAATTAGCAAAGGTGGTCGAAAGCCGAATGGAGCTTTAGCCGATGCCCTAGAGAAAGAGTTCGGGAGTTTTGCAAGATTTAAAAAGGAATTCAGTCAAGCTGCTGTCAGTGTGGAAGGCTCCGGATGGGCCGCGCTGACTTTCTGTGGACAAACTAATAGACCGATAATAATGCAGATAGAAAAACACAATACTAATGTCTATCCTATGTTCAGAATTCTAATGGTTCTCGATGTCTGGGAGCATGCTTATTACCTTGATTACAAGAATGAAAGAGTTAAATTCGTTGAGGCGTTCTGGAATATTGTGAACTGGGGGGAGGTGAACAAAAGGTTTGAAGAAGTATTGAAGTAGTTTGTACTAACCATAAGCTAAAGGAACCAAAAGCCTTTGATGGCAAGTTATTAAGAAAAGAGGTAAATCAGTCTTTGGAAAGGAAAACTGAGAGAAGAGTTTATCTTGATCATGCTGCTACCACTCCAGTATTGCCTGAAGTGCTGGAGACAATGTTGCCTTATTTAAGGGAAGTCTATGGCAATCCTCAATCCCTTCACTCCTGGGGTGATGAAGCTAGGGAGGGAATAGAGAAAGCTCGAGGGCAGGTTGCCACCCTTATTGGTGGTAATCCCGAAGAAATTATTTTTACCTCCAGCGGCAGTGAAGCTAATAACCTGGCGATTAAAGGGCTGGCTCAAGCCCAGGCTGAAAAGGGGAAACATATAATTGTTTCCGCTATTGAGCACTTTTCTGTGCTTCAGGCTGCCCGAACTATGGAAAAGGCTGGCTTTGAGATTACTCTTTTGCCCGTAGATAAATATGGTCTTATTGACCCTGATGAGGTAGCCAAAAATATCAGGAAAGACACAATTTTGGTATCCATTATGCATGCCAATGGAGAAATAGGTACTATCCAGCCTATAGCTGAGATAGCTAAGAAGATAAAAGAAGCTGGAGTGCTTTTTCACACCGATGCAGTTGCCAGTACAGGCAATATACCAGTAAATCTGAAAGAGATGGGGGTAGATGCCTTGAGTCTAGCGGGGGACCAGTTTTATGGTCCTAAAGGGTCAGGAGCTTTATGGATCCGTAAAGGTCTGCGTCTTATTCCGCTAATGGATGGTGGTGTACAGGAGGGTGGGCGAAGACCGGGAACAGAAAATGTGCCGGCTATTGTCGGCTTAGGCAGAGCTGCCGAGTTAGCCAAAAGTGATATGCACCCCCGGATGAGAAAGCTCTCTTACCTCAGAGACAGGTTAATCAAAGGCATATTGACCACAATTGACCACACTATTCTTACCGGGCATCCCTCACAGCGCCTCCCGCACCACGCCAGTTTCTGTATTGAGTTTATTGAAGGTGAAGCCATGCTCATGCTGCTCAATAGCCAGGGTATTGCTGCTTCCAGCGGCTCAGCTTGCACCTCTCGAGCACTTAAAGCTTCCCACGTCCTTATTGCTATGGGTCTTCCTCATGAAGTTGCCCAGGGTTCTCTCTTATTCGCTATGGGAGTGAGTAATACTGAAGATGACGTTGACTATGCTTTAGAAAAACTACCTCCGATTGTGAACAGATTGAGACAGATGTCCCCATTGTACGCTAAATTCATTAAGGAACAGAGGAGGTGAAGAGTATGCCAATATATAACCAGAAGGTAATGGACCACTTTATGAACCCGCGTAATGTGGGAGAAATTAGTAATCCTGATGGTGTTGGTGAAGTTGGTAATCCCATCTGCGGAGATATGATGACTTTTTATATCAAGGTGAAAGACAATCACCTTGATGATGTTAAATTTCAGACTTTTGGCTGTGGCGCTGCTATTGCCGTCTCCAGTATGGTCAGTGAGATGGCAAAGGGTAAAACCTTAGAGGAAGCTCTAACTATCACGCCCAGCCTGGTAGCTAAAGAGTTGGAAGGTTTACCCAAGAACAAGTATCACTGCTCTAACCTGGGAGCTCAAGCGTTACGCAAGGCAATTCGAGACTATGCCAAAAAGAAAGGAGTAAAGATTGAAGGTCTGGAAGAAAAAGGAGAAGAAGATGAAGAAGGAAAAGAAAACTAAAGAAAAGAGATGTGCCTGTCCTTATTGTGAAGAGGAGCTGATTGTCGCCAGTTTTCCTTATTGCCAGGCTTGCGGGATAGTCTTCCGTCACTGCCTTAAATGTCAGGTAACAGTGCTGGATAAAGAGGCGACTCATTGCCCTGAATGTGGCGAGCTGCTTAGCTAAGGAGTAAGAAATGGGCGATAAGGA
>MNYE01000007.1 GCA_001873005.1 Dehalococcoidia bacterium CG2_30_46_9 | reverse complement strand
TGAACGAAGTGAAGAATCTCGTGGCGCTCAGGACAGGCTCCGCGAAGGGTCTCCGAGATTCTGCAGTTATTGCCCTTTGATTATACTCAGGGCTTTGGCTCATTTCTTCAGAATGACATTAGACTGAAGGGTTAACTATAAAATGTGCCTCTTGAGTTTTTCCGCCTGAACGGGGTCGAGCTCTTGGATTATTCTAAGCAGCTCGGCAACGTGTTCTTTTTCCTCTTCCACAATATGCTCCAATGTGGTAGCAGCCTCTTCATTTTCCAAACTCAGTATATGTTGCTCATACTGACTAATAGCTTGCAGCTCACCTATTAAGTCCTCCCGGAGCATCTCTAAATCATCCTCTATAGCCATTCTTTCTTCCTCTTCAGACTCTTCATTAAAAGAATTGTTCATCTTTTTCCTCCTTTAATATTTATTCCCACTCTATGGTTGCCGGGGGTTTGCTTGTTATATCATAGACCACTCTATTGACATTGGACACTTCATTAACTATACGGTCAGATATCCTTGCCAATAAATCGTGAGGCAAGCGTGCCCAATCAGCGGTCATGGCATCATTACTCGTTATAGCTCTAACTGCGATGAGGTAGCCATAAGTTCTAAAATCGCCCATAATACCAACACTCTTAACATCGGTAAGCACGGCAAAGCTCTGCCATAACTGGCGATAAAGCTTTGCCTTTTTAATCTCGTTCATCACTATCCAATCAGCGGCACGAAGTGTCGCCAACTTTTCTTTAGTTACTTCGCCAACGATTCGGATAGCCAATCCCGGGCCAGGGAAAGGCTGCCGCCAGACCATCTCTTCAGGTAAGCCTAAGGTTAAGCCTACTTCCCGAACCTCGTCCTTAAACAAATACCGTAAGGGCTCGATGAGGGTAAACTTCATCTTGGGCGGTAACCCGCCAACATTATGATGGCTTTTTATTTTGGCTGCTGCCTTGGTCTCAGAAGAGGTACTTTCAATAACATCGGGATAAAGAGTGCCCTGGGCAAGAAAATTGACCTTGCCCAGCTTAGCTGCTTCCTCTTCAAAAACTTGAATGAACTCATTTCCTATCAACCGACGTTTCTCTTCAGGGTCAGTAACTCCCCGAAGTCGTTCCAAAAACCTCTCAGCTGCATCCACACAGACCACGTCCATCTTAAGATTACGCTTGAAGGTATTGAACACTCTCTCTGGTTCTTCACGGCGCAATAAGCCGTTGTTAATGAATATGCAGGTCAGTTTATTGCCAATAGCACGGTCAATAAGAGTCGCAGTTACCGCGGAATCAACTCCTCCGGAAAGAGCGCAAATAACCCTTCCCTCGCCTACTTGCTCTCTAATTTTCCTTGTGTTCTCAGAGATAAAGTTGGCTGACGTCCAGTCACCATGGCAACCACATATGCGGTATACAAAGTTCTGCAATATTGTTTTCCCCTGTGGAGTATGGGATACCTCGGGATGAAACTGAAGTCCAAAAATATTTCTGTCATTGCCTATAGCCGCAAAGGGAGAGTTTTCAGTATAAGCTAACGCACTGAAGGTAGGCGGTAACTTTGTTATCTGGTCACCATGGCTCATCCACACGGGGAGAGAAGGTGGAAGATCAGCAAAAAGGGGACAATCTAAGGCATTTATGTGCAGAATGGCATGTCCATATTCATGCTTTGCTCCTGAAATAACCTCGCCTCCTAACTGATGGACGATAGCTTGCATTCCATAACAAATACCCAATACGGGCAAATGGCTTTCATATACATAGGGCAAGGGCAGAGGAACCCCAGGCTCGTAAACGCTAAGCGGTCCTCCTGAGAGAATAAAACCTTTAGGGTTGAGGGAAGCTATTTTCTCCCCGGGCGTATCATAGGGCACCAGCTCGCAATAGACATGATGTTCCCGTATGCGTCGGGCGATGAGCATGCTGTATTGTGAGCCAAAATCAATAACCACTATGGTTTCCGGCTTAGTAGGTGGCTTGGCCTCAATTACAGGTTGCTCGCCATGCAATTCCTTGGCAAGTTCGAGATAAGTAGAAATTTCGATATCATCGCTGGTGGCAACTCGGCGGCTTTGTAATTCGTTTTCCATGCTACAGTTGCTGCTGGATATATGCTAGCTTATCATTATGCTATACTTGCGTCAAGAAAAAGTATGCAAGATTGTTCATCTTGTCACCCTGAGGGCCAGGCCAGTAGTTGCCCAATTTATTGGGCTTTCCCGCCTGATAAATCAGGCAACTACAGATTCTTCACTTCGTTCAGAATGACAGGAAGCGAAGGGCTTAGAATGACAGCAGGAGTCGCTAAACGACCTCGGTATGCAAGAACAAATAGAGAAAGGGGTTAGAATCCTTAAGAATGGTGGGGTGATCGCTTTCCCCACTGACACAGTTTACGGTCTTGGAGCCGATGCCTTCAATTTAAGAGCCGTAGAAAGAATTTATAAGATAAAGAACCGCCCCAGCCATTTAGCATTTCCCTTGCTTATTGCTGATATATCTCAATTAAGCATAGTAGCTCAACCAGCCTGTGGAATTGCCTTGCTTTTGGCCCGACGCTTTTGGCCCGGCGGTTTGACTCTGGTTTTACCTAAAGCGATTTCATTACCTTCTTATTTAGCTAAAGGCTCCACTGTAGCCGTGCGCATCCCCAACCATTCTATTTGTCTGTCTCTTATCCGAGGCTTAGGGGCGCCAGTAATTGGCACTAGTGCTAATGTTAGTGGCAATCCACCTGCTCTGACGGCGGATGAAGTTAGACAACAGCTTGGAGGCAAGGTTGACCTTATTATAGACGGAGGCAGATGTCCTGGTAGTGTAGAATCAACCATAGTAGACGCCACTGGCGAGCTACCACTAATTTTGCGCCAGGGAATCATATCCCTGGACGAGATTGAGAAAGCTATTAGGGAGTATCAGAACTCAAGAAGTGCTACATATTGCTTTAGGTTGTGACCACCATGGTCTTAAAGTAAAAAAAGTAATCATGAGATTACTCCAGGAACTAAATTACACCTATCATGATTTTGGTTGCTATAGTGCTGATCCCGTGGATTATCCTGATATTGCTCGAGAGGTAGGAAAAGAAGTGGCTTCCGGCAATTTTGGTCAGGGCGTCTTAATATGTAGCACGGGAATAGGCATGTGTATGGCAGCTAATAAAATAAAAGGCATAAGAGCAGCCTTATGTCATGACACTTTCACGGCGCAAAGAGCTCGTCAGCACAATGATGCCAACATCTTGTGTCTTGGTGCGGAATGTATGGATATTGATTTGGTTTTGAAAATTGTTGAAATTTACCTGAGTAGCAATTTTGAAGGCGGCAGACACATACCTAGATTAGACAAAATAAAAGCGTTAGAAGCAAGTCCCTGACGACAACCCGGTTTGTTGGATTTGTTATCTTTCACTTGTCTGGAGTCTAATTATTTACCGTTTAGCTGCTCCATTAACCTCCAGAAGATGAGTCCGTCTATTAAGGCCATAAGCATCTCCCCACCCAAGGCGATACAACCTGCACGGTATTGCCCTGAGCCAAAACAATAGCCAATGTACATACTCAGAGGAGCATAGACTGCTCCCATGGCTATTGTTGTTATCTTCAATAGTCTGTATCTTTTCTGGAGGTTCATTGCCTTTCATCCTACTCTCCGTCTTGTTTCTTATTCCTTGAAACCAATAGCAATTCATTTATAAATTCCCAATGAACTTTGCAACATTTTAAATTTTATCATAGTCATCTCAACGCTGTCAAATTTACCTTGATTTGTCTAGGTTAGTCCAAAATTACCAAGAGTACCATTCGAGGGAGCTCGAGTCCCAAAGCTAAGAGATGCCCTCGAGCCGACAGCAGACACAAACAAAGCTGAAAACAATATCCCATATTCAATAAGAAATTCTTCGAAGCCCATCACCTATGTTGGCTTTAAGTTAGTGGAGAGTGGCATGTATCACCCGGACTTTCTAAGGAAATTCGTATCAACAGAAATAGAATACAGTAAGTAATCTGCCTTTGTTGTATTTGCCATCTTTCAAGCTTCTGGAATTCAGTTATTTACCGTTTAGCTTCTCTATTAACCTCCAGTAAATTATTCCGTCTATTGTTCCTTCGATTGGCTATTCTGCCAGAACTGGCATTATCGAGACTTAGCGAGGTGTATCAAGTTCGACCTCAAAGCCCGGGATGAAGGATTACACATTGCCCTGTGTGGCATAAGCAATAAAAGGACTTTAGCAAAGTTTCAGCTTCTGGCCGAATATGCCCAGAAAAGGCCTGAGCCTCTTTATTGATAGCAAGCACCTTATTATAGTTAACCGCATAAGCCGTTCCACAAATCCCCTCTGTCATTGCGGTGAGCCGAAGCCCTGAGCAAAGTGAAGGGGAAGCGTGGCAATCTCATTGGCAGCTCTGAGATTGCTTCGGCTGATTTTGTCAGCCTCGCAATGACGTTTGTGTAAGCATTTTTGAAGTTGACTATAAGGTAAAGTAGCGGAGAACCAAGATGCCGCTGGCTACAAAGATAGTGATATAATGGTTTTGCTGGCTGCGTCGTCTAATAGATGGATGGTGATGAATGATGACGAAGGAAGAGAAATTCTACCGCGCATTGGCTGATATCTTCGTCGGTGTTCCTGTTGAAGGTGAATCAGGTTACATCAAGTTGATGAAGATAAAGTCACGATACTACCAAAACGGCGTCTTCCCAAGACTTCAGAAGGACATAGAAGAAGCATTAAAACCATTCCCGGAATTTAAGGACGAGCTCTTTGATAAGCTCTACACCTTCTTCAGCCGCTATTTTTCTGAAAGCGGCTCAATCTATTTTAACTATACGCCAATCCATCAAAATATCTATGAGAAAGTCTATACCGATGACAGAGATGTCATCCTGTTCTGGAAAACACATATGCTCTACTATGTCAAAACCGATAGGCTGTTTAGAAACCTGGAGACAGAGATAGACGGCTTCAAATTCTCCTTCGATGTCTCTACCATTGAACACAAGAAAGCGAACGAGAAAAGAGACATTATTTACGATTTCAAAGGTAAAAAAGATGATGGCACCCTCATTTGCAGTGTTCATTATACGGAAAAGGGAAGGAAGACCAGGGCTGAGGACATCCTCAAAACACTTTCTAAGCAAGGGGTCAAGATAAACGAAGATATTCTGGAGCGAGCCTTCCGAGTCTTTGAGAAGCAGAGTCAGGTTGATTATTTCATAAACAAGAATGCTGGAGAATTTCTGAAGGAGCAGTTCAACATCTGGCTCTATCAATATGTGTTCAGCGGTGAAAGCGAGTGGACGGAGAACAGAATAAAGCAACTACAAACCTTAAAGGACATCGCCTACAAAATAATAGACTTTATCTCCCAATTTGAAGATGAGCTGGTAAGAATCTGGAATAAGCCGAAGTTCGTTTTGAACTCCAACTATGTGATAACGCTGGACAGAATAGCCGATAAAAACATCGAGCTTCTAGCCAAGGTTATCAGCCACCCTGGCTTCAATGACCAGATTACTGAGTGGAAGCAGTTGGGCATCGTCAACGACGACTTTACCCCCTCTGCCATTCTGAGCCCTTCACCTATCATTCTG
>MNYE01000041.1:3415-5734 GCA_001873005.1 Dehalococcoidia bacterium CG2_30_46_9 | reverse complement strand
TGTCATTCACCCAGCCGGATATGCAATTATACTGTGATTGTAGAGCACCAGCCAAGCCAACGTATTCAGGTAGTACTTGTTGGGCAGAGGCTGGGATACTAAATTTTGACTTCAGCCTTTATGCCATTTACAATAAAGGGGTGCCGGGGTGGCGGAACTGGTAGACGCGGCGGACTTAAAATCCGCTTCCCGTGAGGGAGTGTGGGTTCGAGTCCCGCCCTCGGCACCAAATTGCACAACTTTTCTCATTGTTTGCCCCTTCCTTGTGAAACTCAGACTTCATTGACTCCACTTATATTGACTGCTAAAGTTAAGAAAATCAGCTAGTGGATTTTGGGGAGGCAAATATGAACGAGAAGAAAGGGAAGGGCAAAGCTGGAGCCAAAGAATAGCCCAGCCAGGGAATAAGGTGCTCTAAAAACAGCTTTAGAAACCAAACAAGCGGTGTGAGGAAAGAACTAATCATTGAAAGGGGATTGAAATAATGAAAGCTCTAAAACTAAGGAGAGGTTCAAGGGTGGTGAAAGCCCAACAGCGGGCAAGGGGGAAAAGGCTAAGGAAGGCACGAAAACTGGGGAAAACCTGAATCGTGGCTTTTGCCCTAATTGGATTAGGGTGAGGTACATCATATGGATAGCCCAGCCAGCGGATTCGGAGAGAGCAATGCAAAAAAGGAACTATACTATCTGCCAATCGTGTGGCAAGAACCTGGAATATACTGACTGCTCTGATAGACGTGCTCCCCCTGAGGATGCCCGTTGCAAAGTGTTGAGCGGCTGGTTATCAGTTTCACATTGGCAGGGTATGGAGGCTGTTAACCACTACGATTTTTGCTCCTTTACTTGTCTTCAAAGGTGGGTAGAATCTCAAATTCCCAAGGTTCCTGAAGTATTCCTCAAAGCGCTAGAAGGGGAATGACTTTGGCCAGCCAGTGGATTTGGAGAGGGCAGTGACAAAGAGGAGCTTTTATCCGAGATTGAAAAGTATGGGGGAAAAATTGAGTTGAATAAAAGGAGGAAAAATTGAATAAAGCAATAGAATGGCACACTAGGGTAATGTATCTCCTGGTTGCCCTGGCTCTGGTTGCTGGCTTGGCTGTGATGCAGGGAAATCAGGTTGCTGCTGACCCTTTTTTTAAAGCTGGATTTGTGGCTGATAAGACAGACATGTCCCTAGACGATGCTACGGTGACCTTCACCAACCTGACTACCGGTGGCAAGCATCCCTACACCAAGGCAGAGTGGGACTTCAACGCTGATGGTGTCTTTGACTTAACTCTTACTGGCAGTGAAGCTAATGTCATGAAGTCAGTAACCTACACTTACAATAAAGGGGGTATCTACAATGTGATATTGACCATGACTGACAGCACTCCTAGCTCCAGCTACGTGGAGAGGCTTAACTACATTCGTGTGGCTGGTCCTTGTGGTCCTTTCTGGAATTGTCCCATTGGCGGTCAGACTCTGATTGCTCCTTACCCCGGTGCGGGGAGACCCTTCTTAAGTGTGGCTGCCCCTTGCTCAGGGATAACTGTGTCTGAGGGTGCTGAATTGTGGGGTATTTACTACTTGGATGAGACTACTGGGACCTGGCTTTACTACATTCCTGGCTTTGCTAGCAGTACGCTAGCTCAGCTTGAGCCAGGCAAATACTATTATGTGGTAGTCTCGGCGGCTTGCACCCTGACAATTCCGCAGTAGCACTTTAAGTTGTCGATTTTTGGAGTTAAAGGGATTGGCACTCTGGACAAAATTTTTGGGGTCATATATTTCCTTAAGGACAAGCTGTTTCAAGCCTCCGATAGAGCCTCAAGCTATCCTCAAACCTTATGTTTCTTGTGTGTTGTCTACCAGGCTGTTATAATATCGCAAAGGGAATTGCGTTTACTAGGAGACGGATGGCTCAGAAGAAAATAGCCAAAAAGACAGGAAAGAAAGAGCACAAGAAAGCCTCTGAATATCTTCGGAAGGGCCCGAAGAAGAGATGAGATAAGGGTCGATTTATTTGCAATCTTGAGCGGATTCTGTTTCATTCTTGCCCTACAGATAGCAAGGGAATAGATGAACACAGCTATCTGGACATCAATTCAAGGTTTCGATAAAGCTTCAAGCTATCCTCGAACTTCACTGAGCGGGTGTATCCGAGTACCATGTAACATTATGTGTAGTTCAAATTTTATGATAGAAATTTCCTAAGGGGTAAGCGGTCGAAGAAGATGATAAGGCTAATAAATTGGTATGGGTGAATAATAAGCAGGTGAGGTTCATGGGTTAATAGATAGATGATAGATAAAGTCGATTGTCGATTGGTATAGTAGCA
>MNYE01000041.1:0-3316 GCA_001873005.1 Dehalococcoidia bacterium CG2_30_46_9 | reverse complement strand
GACAGGGGAAGATTTCGACGAATTGGTCAAACTGCTTCGTGACCTTAGGAGAAAAACAGGTATTCTTGCTGAGCTTTTCCCGGTAGTATCCCTGTGGCAGAGAGAGTTTACATCTGAGCAAAAGAGAGCTATCAAGGATGTTGATGAGGCGTGGGAAAAGTTCCATCAGAAGGCTAGGGTCTTGGGTGGGTTAGTAGACTAGAATGCCTCGCTCATTTTAATGAACTCAAATTTGGGTCAAGCAACGCTAATGAAAACTTGTTTTTTATCCTACCGCTTTGCAACCAACTAGATTCAGCAGGAGGTAGTGTCCGAGATATAAGCCTAGCCAAGCGGATTTGGAGAGAGTGGCAATGGTAGCAGCTATGCTAGTATTGTTCAGTTACTTGTTGGGGTCTATCCCCTCTGCCTACATTGCGGGGCGGGTGCTTAAAGGGATAGACATTAGGAAGGTTGGAGACGGAAATGTCGGGGCAGCTAATGCTTATCGGGAAATAGGACCTATTGTTGGTGTGGCAGTTTTCATAGCTGATGCGTGGAAAGGAGTAATCGCTGTCATGGTTGCACAAGCCTTCGCTTCGCAACTTGTAGCCTTCTTCACTGGTTTCGCTGTGGTGGCAGGTCACAATTGGCCTCTCTACATCGGTCTCAGAGGTGGTAGGGGAGAATCGACAACCATAGGTGTGCTATCTGTCTTGTTGCCCCAAGCTATGCTTATACTGCTGGCAGTGTGTGCAGTGCCCTTCTTGGTCACTCGCAATACGATGCTGGCTGGTGCCATCCTCTTTGGGCCTTTGTGGTTAGTGGCTTTGCTTATGGGAACCTCGGGTGCTCTTGTTGGTTATAGTATTGGGCTTCCCTGCTTTGTTGGCTTAAGACACTTCTTCACTACGAGGCATTTGCCGGATGACGTGAAGCAAAGAGCCATTTATATGCGCTAGGATGCGTGGAGCCTGAGAGAATTGGAGCACTGTGCACTCTGGTAGCCTAGCTAACCGATTTGGAGGTTAGCCCAGCCAGTGGGTTTGCAGCAACATGGGAAATTTGGAAGCAAGAAGGAGGATACAATGGTAACAGCTTATTGTATGAAGTGTAAGAAAAAGGTGGAGATAAAGTACCCAAAGCAAATCACACTCAAAAACAAAGCACTAGCAACACAGGGTATCTGCTCTGTTTGCGGGACGAAGGTATTCCGACTAGGGAAGGCATAGATGCTCACTGAATAGCCTAGCTAGAGGATTTGGTAAAGGAGAGCCTTAGTGGTAAGTTCGGACTTTAACCGAGAAGATATAGAAATTGCTGTTCTCAGGGCTGTTATAGAATTAGGTGAGAAAGCTGACATCAAAGAAATATACCAAAGGATTAGCTCTCACCTCCCTAAGCTTAGTCAGCAAGAAGTAGACAAGGTAGTAAGATGGGGCAAAGAAAGTCTTGTTCAGAAAGACGAACTCCGCTTCAATCCATTAGGGAGCTATGATATTACCGACAGTGGTAAGCTTCGGGTTAAACAATCTTCGCAAACGTAATAGCCCAGCCAGAGGATTCGGAGAAAACAACAAAATAAAAAGGAGGCCTTACAAATGTGCCAGGTTACACTTGTCATCCATGCTCCTGATTACAGTGTCAAATACGGTGCAAAGAACTTTGAAGCCGTCCTTGCAGATGGCGTAGGGAAAGGGTACGCAATCTACCAAAAAGATATAAGCAAACTTCCCCCAAATTCTACTGTTGTGTTGCTTAGGAAAGACAAAACAAACGACGTGCAGAAGGACTTCTTGTTAAGTTGGTTCCAACAACCAAGAAGGCTCCCCAAGGAATACAGCGATATGACGTCCACATTAAGAATCTGACAGTGGTTCCTTACAAGCCAGAGAAGCTTAATCGCTATGGCGTTGCTGTGTTTTGTAGCAACTGCTAAAACTGCCTATGAGGACTTACTGAGTTTTTGAATACTTGTTATTAACCCAGCCAGCAGATTTGGAGCGGGCAAACGAAATCTGAGGAGGTGTGCCATGCCAAAGCTCAGGGAAATGTTGGATGTGTTGTCGTTAGACGAACTCCGAGTTGTGACTCAACTAGCCAGACTACCACACAGCGGAAATAAGCAAGACTTGATTCGAAAACTCACTTCGGGTTTAGACGAGTACAGTATTCTGGAAAACCTAGGGAACCGAGAACTCCAAAAGATTCTGAGATATTACGGGCAACCGACAAGTGGAACGAAGGATGCTTTGATTGAAAGAGTGTTTCACATTCTCAGCCCTGAAAAAGTAGGAACTAAAGAGGGGACAAAGAAAAAGTGCGAGGTGTGTGAACATCTATATGACGAGAGACTATTAGAGAGACATCACTTCATGCCTAAGGCCATGGCTGGTAAGTGGGTCGGAGGCACAATTTTGTTATGTCCTACCTGTCACAGGGTTCTGACTAGGGCTTTGGAAAACGAAAGAAAGAAGAAAGACCGTGACTTGCTAGATGATGAGGTAAAGCGGGTCTTTAACCGTACGAGAGGGGATGTGCAAGCTGGCAAGTATGGCGCA
The DNA here is from genome assembly GCA_001873005.1 of Dehalococcoidia bacterium CG2_30_46_9. Lineage (GTDB taxonomy): Bacteria > Chloroflexota > Dehalococcoidia > GIF9 > AB-539-J10 > CG2-30-46-9. The sequence continues at coordinate 776 of MNYE01000041.1, read as the reverse complement.
TATGGTAGGAAGTAAAATCCGCTTCCCGTGAGGGAGTGTGGGTTCGATTCCCGCCCTCGGCACTAAATTATTTGATCTTTTCTTAGACCACTTTCCTACCAATTATTGCCTGGTGGAGGTACCAACTCTGTACAATATTAGCTACCTCGGACGGGTCATCACAGATCCTCACCAAATCAATATCCTTTTCAGAGATACATCCCTGAGCCAGGACGACTCCCCGTAACCAATCAAGGAAACCGCTCCAGAACTGGCTATCAAACAATATCACAGGGAAAGGCTTTATCTTGTGGTTTTGAATTAAGCAAAGCACCTCAGTTAGCTCATCCAGGGTACCGGTTCCCCCAGGCATAATTACAAAGGCAGTGGCATACTTTACCAGCATGACTTTACGAACAAAGAAATGATTAAAGGTAATTGACCTTGAGGCATAGACATTACAATGCTGCTCTTCGGGCAAGGCAATATTCAATCCAATGGATTTAGCCCCAGCCTCTCTAGCTCCCTTGTTGGCTGCCTCCATTACGCCTGGGCCGCCCCCGGTTATAATGGAAAATCCCAATTCCCCTAATCGTCGAGCAATTGCCTCAGCAGCGATATATTGCTTATGTTCCTGCCCTACCCGTGCTGAGCCATATATGGTTATTGCTGGTTCTATACCAGAAAGTTCGTCGAAGCCTTCCACAAATTCGCCAATAATCCGGAACATACGCCAGGACTCTTCTTTTGCCAGTTCGTTTATCTCATATCCATATGGCATGTCTTTCCTCCTTCAC
>MNYE01000076.1 GCA_001873005.1 Dehalococcoidia bacterium CG2_30_46_9 | reverse complement strand
CAGCCTTGGATAAAGCTCCAGAAGAACTTAAACCTTATCTGGAGCAAGCTATCAAGAATATAGCCAGAAATTATGATAGGACAATTTCTATCATAGAAAGTTAAGTAGTTGCCCAATTTATTGGGCTTTCCCGCCTGATAAATCAGGCAACTACAGGTAATTTTTGCCAAAATCTTCTTGGGATAGTTGAGTTTCAGGGTGTATAATATTGGTGGATGGGCTCTGAGGTTTTTTATCGTAAGTGGCGTCCCCAAACTCTGGCTGAAGTAGTAGGACAAGAAGCGATAACCGAAACTTTGCGCCGTGCTGTAAAAAGTGGCAAGATAGCTCACGCTTATTTTTTCTGTGGACCGAGGGGCACGGGTAAAACCAGCACAGGACGCATTCTGGCCAAAACAGTTAACTGCCCTAACCAAATAGATGGTGAGCCCTGTAACTCTTGTGATATGTGCCGCTCTATTACAGAAGGAAGGGCTCTGGATGTAATAGAGATAGATGCTGCGAGCAACCGAGGGATAGATGAAATCCGCAGCCTCAGAGAAAAAGTAAATTATGCTCCTAGCCTTGCCAAATATAAGGTTTACATTATAGACGAAGTTCACATGCTTACCGAGGCAGCTTGCAATGCCTTATTGAAGACACTGGAAGAGCCACCACCTCATGTGATTTTTGTTCTGGCTACCACTGAAGCACATAAAGTAATACCGACAATAGTGTCAAGGTGTCAGCGCTTTAACTTTCACCGTCTGTCTCAAAGAGCGATAACGGACAAACTGAAGCTGATATGTAAGAAGGAGGGAATTGATATTGATGCTAATTCCCTGGGACTTATTGCTCATGCTGCTACAGGGAGCTTACGTGACGCCGAAAACATACTACAGCAGCTAGTAGCCTATTATGGTAGCCAGATTGTTTTTGAGCAGGTCCAAGCAGTGCTGGGAAGCAGCCACGACTCTCGAGTAAGACAGCTAGTACAGTGTATAATTAATAGAGACCTTTCTACCGGGCTGCGAGTCATAAATGACCTGAATACTGGTGGCATTGATCTTCGCCAGTTCAATTTGGGGCTAGTGGAATACCTTCGAGGGTTGTTGTTAACTAAATCAGGCTGCGAAGAGGCTTTAGATGGCACTACTGAAGATAAAGTTGAAATGGAAAAGATTGTGGCTAACGCAACACTGGATTATTTGCTCCAGGCAACAAAACTTTTCGCCAGCATAGAATTCCGCACTGATAGTTATTCATCACTGCCCCTGGAGTTAGCTCTGGTAGACTGTATTTTGTCTCCCTCTAAAGGGGAGCAGGTAACTATGGCTAAAGCTATGGAGATGGCAGAATGCGCTAAGTCATCTCGAGAATCAATCCAATCTGCTCAGGCAACAGATTTTCCTGCCCTGAGGGACAAGGTTGAGATCCAAAACGATGTCATCACCGGACAGAAAGTAATGGAAGAAACAAAGACCTCTCAAGATTTTGATTACTTACATAGTCGCTGGAAGGAATTTATTCAATCTTTGCGCGGCGAGGGCTCCAGTGGTAGTTTGGATGCCTTTTTGCGTAGTGCCTGTGAACCTGTAGCTCTTAAGGATGGTACACTGGTATTGGGTTTCTATTATTCGTTCCATAAGGAAAAGATAGAGGATGCTAAATATAGACACTTGATAGAAAAAAAACTTATGGAGGTTTTTGGTCAACCCTATAAAATAGAATGTATTTTAGTTGACCGCAAAAGAAAGGCTTCTCAGACAAAGGTAGAGAGTCCGTTGATAAAGGCGGCTATAGATATGGGAGCTAGAATTGTGGACTAAAAGCTATAAGGATATAAGATGGATAAGTCAATATTACGTCAAGCACAGCAGCTTCAGTCCAAAATAGCCAAGCTCCAGGAGGAACTGGGTAATGTTACCGTGGAAGCTTCCAGTGGAGGCGATGCGGTCAAGGTAATAATGGACGGACATCAAAAAATTCATTCTGTGGAAATATCTCCCGAGGTGGTCGAGAGCAATGATGTTGAGTTATTGCAAGATTTGATTATGGCTGCAGTTAATGAGGCAGTTACCAAATCGCAAGAACTAGCTAGCAAGCATCTTAGTAGCTTGACTGGTGGCCTCAATATACCAGGGCTGTTTTAGAAAAATGTCGTCTCTTGCTGAGCCCGTAGCTAAATTAGTTAGGGAATTAAGTAAGTTGCCTGGGATTGGTCCCAAGAGTGCGCAACGGCTAACTTATTATTTGCTGCGCAGCCCAGACGAAGAAGCCAAAACTCTGGCTGAAGCTATTTTGGCTTTAAAGGAAAAAATAAGCCTTTGCTCTATTTGCTTCAATATCACCGATTGTGATCCTTGCCCTATTTGCCAGGATAAAAAGAGAGATTATTCTATTATCTGCGTAGTGGAGAAACCTTCCGACATCATGCCTTTAGAGCGAACAGGAAAGTATAATGGCGTCTATCATGTGCTTCACGGAACGATTAACCCGGCAGAGGGGAGAGGTCCTGAAGAGCTAAAGATAAAGGAACTTCTTTCCCGTCTTCAAAATGGAGCGGTGAAGGAAGTGATTCTAGCCACCAATCCCAACATAGAGGGTGAAACTACTGCTCTGTACCTTCAGCGTCTCATTGTGCCTCTAGGTATTCGTGTTAGCCGTTTAGCCCGGGGATTACCGTTCGGTGCTGAACTGGAATATGCTGATGACATGACCTTGAGCCAGGCACTCGAAGGCCGACAAGTGTTCCAGTAAGATTGTAGATGAGCAGCCCTCGAAATTACCAAACTCAAGCCATTATCCTAAAACAAATCAAGCTAGGCGAGTTTGACAAACTTCTTGCCATTTATACTCCTGAGTTTGGCAAATTGCAGGCACTAGCCAAAGGAGCTTGCCGTCCCGGAAGCAAATTGGGAGGCAACGTAGAGCCCCTAACTCATAGCCTCTTATTCTTAGCCAGGGGTCGTAAGCTTGATATCATTACCCAAAGCCAAACTATTGATGGCTTCCTGGGGTTGAAAAGCGATTTGTGGCGCCTCTCCTATGGTTTTTATATCCTGGAGCTTATTGACTTGTTCACCATGGAAAATAGTGTTAATCGTCCGCTGTTTGACTTATTGCTTGAGACGTTGCACAGGTTAAATGAAGCTGACAACGATCAAATTATCTTGCGTTACTTCGAATTTAACCTTCTGTGCCATCTCGGCTATCGTCCGCAACTAAAGCGATGTGTTATTTGTAATTCCTATCTGAAACCGCAAGCCAATTTCTTCAGTTGCCGTCAGGGTGGTGTTCTTTGTCCACTATGTGCTCAAAAAGAAACCGCAGCTCATCCCCTTTCGGTTGATGCTTTGAAAGTCCTTCGTTTATGGGAAAGTTGTGATTATACCATGGCAGTGAGGGTCAAATTAAAACCGGAGTTATCTTGGGAGTTGCGGCAAGTATTACAAGATTACATAAAATACCATTTACAGCAAGAAGTTAAGTCAATGCGCTGGCTTGAGGAATTGAAGAAATTGTCGCTCGTTGACAGTAATTCCAGCAGACACTAGACTTGTCAGAAGCAAAACAGGAGATATTATTTGGAAAGTAAGTGGCATTCTAAGCCTGGTGATAAATTTATTCGGCGCACTCGGGCTAAAGCTCACCCCTTAAGAAGAGTACTGGGGGTATTAGGCTTATTCAGCGCCGGCTATGGCGATGTGGGTTCATCTATTTATTACGCCTTGGGCCTCGTGGTCTTGATTGCCGCGGGGGCTACTCCGGTTGTTTTACTCATTGCGGGCATTTTCTACATCTTTACTTCTCTTTCCTACGCCGAGGGTACAGCAATGATGCCTGAGGCCGGTGGCTCAGCTACCTTTGCTCGCCATGCCTTCAACGATTTCTGGGGTTCCATAGCAGGTTGGGCACTGGCATTTAGTTATATCATTACCATGGCAATTTCTGCTTATACTGTGCCGGCTTACTTAGGATACTTCTGGAAGCAGTTTGGGAACCCGGTGATTGGCACTGGTTTCGCCACGGGAATTATTCTTTTCTTGATGTGCCTTAATGTCATGGGCATTAAAAGGTCATCAATTCTAAACATTGGCTTTATTGTACTGGATATAGTTACGCAGGTACTTATTATAGTCCTGGCGGTGTTGTTTCTCTTCAATCCTCAGAGCCTGTTCCACAATATTACAGCTTATTGGCCATCAACGGATAAATTAATTTTTGGTATTGCCGTAGCTGCCATCGCTTATACAGGTATTGAAACCATATCACAGCTATCTGAAGAGGCGAAACATCCTCAGGTGAGTGTCCCCAGAGCATATATTCTAATGATGGTTGTGGTGCTAATTCTATTTAGTGGTATTTCCGTGGCCGGTTTCTCCACAATGACGCCGGTGGAGATGGCTTCGGAGTGGGCCAGGGATCCCGTGGCGGGTATTGCTAGCGGGCTTTCCTTAGCTATAATTCCTGAGGAAGCAGCGGCAAGATTTTCCTCAAATCCAGCCACAGTTATCGTTCTTAGTGCCATTTTGGGCGGACTTCTCAAAATCCTGCCAATATTGGTAGCTGTATTAGCGGCAACTATCTTGACTGTGGCTACTAATGCCGGGCTTATGGGCATTTCACGGTTAACTTTTTCCATGGGAAGATTCCAACTTTTGCCTCCAGCTTTATTTAGCGTTCATCCCAAATTCAAGACACCTTATCGCTCTATAATCCTATTTGGCTTCATCGCTATCTTACTTCTTATTCCAGGATTTTTTGCCCCCGACACCTTCGTCAAATTGGGTGGCCTATACGCCTTTGGCTCTCTGTTAGCCTTTGCCTTAGCCCATGCTTCTATTCTTAGACTGCGCCTAAAACATCCTGAGTTTCCGCGCCCTTTTAAGCTCAAAGCTAATATCAAGTTTGGGGGGCGTGAATTACCCATAACGGCTATTCTTGGCTTGGTGGCTACCAGTGGTATTTGGCTGGTGATAATTGTGATGTATCCTTATGTCCGCTGGGTTGGTTTCGGCTGGATGTCTCTGGGTATTGTCGTCTATTGTATATTCCGCCGGCGCAGGAGATTGCCGCTGTGGCAAACAAGTTCTAAGATAGCGCCTCCTCTATTGACTAATGATAAGAAATTAAGTTAATATGTCCAGACTGTGGAAATAAAGAAAATCTTGGTGCCTGTTTGTGGAAACAGTGTCGATGAGGAAGTTATAAAATTAGCCTGTGATTTAGCTAAGAAGAGCAAAGCTCAAATTTATGTTGTTTATATTATTGAGGTGCCAAGAACTCTTCCTTTAGATGCCCAGATTGACTTGGAGATAGAGAAGGCGGAGAAGTTACTTACTCAGGCGGAAGACATTAGTGCTGAACAGGATTGTGAGATAGAAACCGATTTATTTCAGGCTCGCGAAGCTGGACCAGGAATTGTGGATGAAGCAGTAGAGAGAAAGGTAGAGCTAATTATCATGGGTCTTCCTTATAAAAAGCGTCTGAGTGTATTCAACCTGGGCAATGCCAGTCGCTATGTTTTACGCGAATCTCCTTGTCCTGTTTTGCTCTACCGTGAGGCGATTTCTTTAAGGGGGGAATAATGAATATTATAATTATGGGCTGTGGGCGTGTCGGGTCTGAGCTGGCAAAATTACTTGATGCCGAAGGACACAAGGTGACTATCATGGACATAGAGGCTAATAGTTTTGATACTTTACCGTCTGACTTTGGTGGCGTAGCCTTTTTGGGGGATGCTACTGACGAGGAGATGTTAAAAAAGGCTGGCATAGCGCAAGCCAATGCCTTCATAGCAGTGACAAGCGACGATGACAAAAATGCTATGGCGGCTCAGATTGCCAAGCAAATATTTAATGTCCCTAAGGTACTCTGCCGTATGCATGACCCATTGCGAGCCGAGTTTTTTGAAAGCCTTGGTCTTGAAGCGATAAGCCCCATTTTTCTATTTGTTCAAGTGGTGAGGGAAAAACTAGGGATAGGTAAGGAGGGTCCATGTATATCATAATAGTTGGTGGTGGTGATTTGGGCTTCTCCCTGGCAAAAGAATTTTTTGCCAATGGTCACGAGGCGTTAATAATTGAAAAAGATGCCGCCAGGTGTGAAGAAGTCAAGCAGGAACTGGGCAGTATCTCAATATGTGGTAGTGGTTCTGAAATAGCTACTCTGGATAGAGCTGGAATAGCCAGGACTGATATGTTCATTGCTGTTACCCGTGAAGATGAGGAGAACCTGGCAGCTTGCCAGATAGCCAAGCAAAAATTCAATGTCCCCCGGGTCATTGCCAGAGTTAATAATCCCAGAAATGAACCTATTTTTGCTAAGTTAGGCATTGATTATACTGTGAATGTCGTCGGGCTTGTCATGGAGAACATAAAAGTGCTAAGCGGCATTTTCCCCTTAGCGCGCCTCTTCAGTTTCAAAGATAGAGGAACGGAGCTTATCCTGGCAAAAATACCCGATGGCTCTTTGGTGGGTAGGCCACTGAAAGATTTACCGTTACCTGAGGGTGCTGTGGTAACTTTACTGATTCGTCAGGGAGAGGAGTCAAAAATACCCGTCCCGGAAACTGTCTTACGAGCTGGGGACGAGCTTCTTTGCTTAATTCCTGGCGGAAGTGAGGAATCACTTCAAGCTGCTCTTGGCCAGGGGAGGCCCGCCCCTTAACCCTCCTTATCTGGCGAGGGACGTATGGTGACAGTCGCTTTTCAGGGAGAGAGGGGTGCTTTCAGTGAAGACGCCAGCATCAAGCTTTTTGGCAATGACATTGATTTCTTACCCTGTACCCGTCTCAAAGATGTTTTCCAGGCTGTATTAGAGGCCAAGGTTAGTTTTGGCGTCGTCCCCATAGAAAACTCTCAGGCGGGTAGCATCAATGAAACTTATGATTTATTACTAGCTTATCCCCTTCATATATACGCTGAAGTTATTTTAAGGGTAAGTCATTGTTTGCTGGCTTTGCCCGGGGAAAATTTGGTCAATATAACCAAAGTTTATTCCCATCCTCAAGCTTTGGCTCAGTGTGATGAATTCCTGAGCAAGTTAACTGCTGAGATCATACCTGTTTATGATACTGCTGGCAGCGCCAAAATGATAAAAGAAAGGGAGTTAAGAGAGTGTGCTGCCATAGCCAGCAGGAGGGCTGCGGAAATCTATGGCTTAGAAGTCCTGGCAGCGGAAATTGAAACCAACATAAACAATTACACCAAGTTTTTTGCCATTTCCAAGGGGAAAGCGAAGCTGGACACGAAAAATAAGACCTCTCTTGTCTTTGCTGCCAGACATGTACCAGGTGCTCTGTATCGCGCTCTGGGCGTTTTTGCTACGAGGAATATAAATTTAACCAAGCTGGAGTCTAGACCAAGCAAAAGTAAGCCCTGGGAATATGTCTTTTATGTTGATTTTGAAGGTCATCTGGGTGAGGAAATGTGTCAAAAGGCAGTAGAGGAATTACGAAAGGAAGTTACCTTCCTTAAAATACTCGGGTCTTATCCCCAGGCAGAATAATCTTAAACTAGGTTATCTTCGCCTTTAGCTTTTTATAAGTGGCAGTTAAAGCCTCTGATATAACCCTGGTATCGGACAGCACAGGCATAAAGTTAGTATCACCTTCCCATCGCGGCACTATATGGGTATGGAGATGATTTTTTATTCCAGCCCCGGCGGCTTTACCCAGGTTTAATCCGACATTAAATCCCGTTGGATTTAGCACCTCTCTCAAAAGTTCCAGGCTCCTCTTGATAAAGTCAAAGTGTTCTATTACTTCCGACTCTGTCAGGTCGGCTAAATTAGCTGTATGCCGATAGGGAGCTACCATTAAATGCCCGGGATTATAGGGATAAATGTTCAATAGCACGAAGTTATTTTTTCCGCGGTAGAGAATAAAGCTTGCTTCGTCATTATTCTCCTTGGGTTTTTGACACAGAATACAGCCAGCCTCGTTAGCCTTCCTGATGTATTCTATCCTCCATGGCGCCCAGATCTGTTGCATCGAATCTATATAGTATCCTGATTCTGAGTTAATTGCAATGGGGGTTCTAGTTTGAAATCAAGGATCATAGATATAGTAGAAGAGATTGACTGCAGGACTTTGCTAGGAATAGAATGTGATTGAGGTTTTATGCTGGAAATTTTGACGCAAAAGTTAACTAGTGTATTTGATAAACTTAAGGGGAAGGGTAAACTCAGTGAAGGAGATGTTGATGAAGCTTTGCGCCAGGTGCGGCTAGCGCTTTTGGAAGCCGATGTGAATTTCAAGGTAGTCAAGGAGCTGCTGTCTCGGGTAAGAGGGCGTGCTCTTGCTGCTGAAGTATTGAACAGTCTGACGCCGGCGCAACAAGTCATCAAAATTGTCAACGAAGAATTAATTGCCATTTTAGGCGGAGAACGCAGTCATTTAGTAGGGGCGAGCATGCTCGCCCCTACTGTGCAGCCATCTTCGATGGTTCTGGTAGTGGGGCTACAGGGGTCAGGTAAAACCACTACGGCGGTAAAGCTAGCTGTCCAGCTCAAACAGGAGGGGCAATCCCCGTTGTTAGTAGCTGCTGATACTCGCCGTCCCGCCGCTATAGAACAACTCAAATTACTGGGTGAGCAACGAAATATACCTGTTTATTTTGACACTTTGGCTCAGAATGAAAACAAGGTAATGCCAGTAAGTATTTGTCTCCGTGCCCTCAAGAAGGCAAAGGAACTAGCATCAAGCTGGGTGATTGTTGACACGCAAGGACGTCTGCATATTGACGAGGCTATGATGGCTGAGTTGGCTGAAATGAAATCTACCTTACAGCCTTCCGAGGTATTACTTACGGTGGATGCTATGACTGGCCAAGAGGCGGTCAAGATAGCTCAAGAATTTCATAGTCGAATTGGGCTTACCGGTCTTATCCTAACGAAGATGGATGGTGATGCCAGAGGCGGAGCCGCCTTATCCATCAGGTTTATTACTGGGGTGCCAATAAAGTTCCTCGGTACCGGTGAGAAGGTTGATGCCTTGGAACCTTTTTACCCTGACCGTTTAGCCTCGCGCATTCTGGGCATGGGAGACATCCTCAGTTTCATCGAGCGAGCAGAAAAAAATATTAGCCCGGAGCAGGCGAAAAAGTGGGAAAAGAAAGTGCGCACTGCTGGATTTGACCTTGAAGACTTTATGGATCAGATACGCCAAGTTCGCAAGATGGGCCCACTGGGACAACTCATCGAGACACTCGCCCTGAAACAAGTTCAGGGTTACCCTTATTTGTCTGGCGACGAGGGTGAGAAAAGATTGAAAAAAGTGGAAGCTATTATCTTGTCTATGACTTATGAAGAAAGGCATAATCCCACTATTATTGATGGCAGCCGGCGTCGCCGCATTGCTCGTGGTAGTGGCACTGCACCCCAGGACGTTAACCAGCTTCTAAATCAATTCTATGAGATGCGGAAATTGACCAAATCGCTAACACGCGGCAAATTACCTAAGAACATTATGAATATGCTTGCCGGTGGTTGGCATCAATCCAAGTAGTCTTTAAGTTTGCGGCTGAGGCTAGGGTGGCGTAGCTTGCGTAAAGCTTTGCCCTCGATTTGTCGTATCCTTTCCCGAGTCACATTGAATTCTTTCCCCACTTCTTCCAAGGTTCGAGCATGTCCGTCCTTGAGGCCAAATCTAAATTGTAATACCTTTTTCTCTCGCTCGCTAAGCTCGTCGAGGATCCTATCTATTTGCTCCTTCAGTAGTTGCCTGGCAGCAGCTTCAGTTGGTGCCAAACTGGTTTCATCTGGGACGAAGTCACCAAGGCGACTGTCCGCATCTTCACCAATTGGTGTTTCTAAGGATACTGGCTCGTGGTGAAACAAGTCCAAAACCTCCTCCACTCTTTCCGGGCTTATATTCAAGCGCTCTCCACTTTCCTCGTAACTTGGCTCATGTCCCAATTCTTGAGTCAGTTGCCGTATTGTTCGTAATAACTTATTGATCGTTTCTACCATGTGTACTGGAATGCGTATAATGCGAGATTGGTCAGCTATGGCCCGGGTTATTCCTTGTCGGATCCACCAGGTGGCATAAGTACTGAACTTATAACCTTTCCTGTACTGGAACTTTTCTACTGCCCGCATAAGCCCGATGTTTCCTTCTTGGATAAGGTCAAGAAAGGACATGCCATGCCCGAGGTATTTCTTGGCTATGCTAACAACTAAACGGAGGTTGGCTTCGCTGAGATGTTTCTCCGCTTTCTTGCCCTCGGACCTTACCTTCTCGAAATAAGTCTTTAACTGATTTTCCCGAGAGCTAATTTTGGAGAGAAATTTCCCATTACCTAATAGGGCTTTGACTTCCTGCCACGAGGTTTTTCTCCCAATGTGGGAGAGTATCTGCGGAGGTAATAACTGGCTACTTAAGGAAATATTCATGATGGCTTCTTCCACGGCACTAGTCTCTTTATCCGTCTTCTGGGCAATAGCGGATAGCAATGAGAAATCGACAACACCATCAACGGTGGAGCGGAATTTGGGATCTGTGATTGTCTTTACCAAGCCGCAGGATACATCAATATGTAAGTATTCTTGGATGATCTGAATAATAGGATAGTGTTTAGAAAGCCGCGAAATCAGGTAGACAACTATATCAACTCCTGATGGGAATCTTTTGTATCTCTTGAAATGTGTATCTTCGATTTTTTCCAGAAATCTACCCTGCTCTATCTTGCGGGCTATGGTTACCTCTTCACTAGCGCTAAGAAGCGGTACTCTGCCAATTTCCTGAAGGTACATGCGAGTGGAGTCATCAATTATTTCATGTTCTTCTAACGCTATCTGAGGCGCAATTTCTTCAGGAAGAATTTCCGCAGTACCTTCTATAGTGCTTTCCTCAACAGTGCTAACCTCAGCTATGATACCATCATCTTCTTCCTCTTTGGCGAGCTCTGATATTTCTTCCTTATCTAGTTCCTCGTCTTCTCTCTCGATTGGGTCCATTGTTTTATTTCCTTTGCCTCCCTATAAAAAGTTTCTTTGAGCTGTTGTCCTGAACTTGATTCAGGATTCGTCAGTTCAGCATTTGAACCTTCTTTCTCTCTGGTGAGTTCAAGAGTAAGTTTTTTTGCCGTCTGCAGTGTCCGTGATAGCTCTTCTTGCAAGCGAAGGACACAAGCCTGAAAATCAAATTCTCGCTTTTTAGCACTTTGTTGTAGAGGTGGTGGGAAACGCTTATTCAACAAATAGTATAAATGTTCTGATAATGTAGTGTCAAGTTCGCCTTGGAGGTGGGAAATATCCTGGCAATTTTGCCATTGGATAAAAAGCTCACGGTTCTCCGTATGTTGAAAATGTTCTGGCAGAAGTTCCCGGGTTAGCTCATGAAGCTCCGGGTATTGAAATAGCAGAGCTAAGCAGTACTCCTCAACAACACTGGAGGCAAGGTGGCGAGAGAAGCGCGATTTTTCTGCTAGCTCAGTGGTTTTTTGTTTCATTCCGCTGGATTTGGCTTTTCTTATATAAGCTAATAGAATGGGTTCACTGAGTTTTAATTCGTGTGCCAATTTTTGCACATATTGAGCTTGCCTTAGTGGGTCTTTTATTTCCTCGATTAAGGGCAATAGTTTTTGTATCGCTAAAGATTTATCCTTGGCTTTATCAGTATCCACCTTGCTTACCACAGTGTGAAAGGCAAAATCCAATATAGGGAGGGCTTGCCCCACCAGATTTTGCCATAGATTGGGGTTTTCACTTACCACCTCATCAGGATCTTTGTTTAGCGGCAAAGTGATAACTTTTATTTCCGCGTCAAGTATGCCTTCGTATCTTACCAGCCCTGAGCAAAGGGGCACCGGTATTACTTTCTTATCCCCAGAGCGGTTTATTACCTCCATGCCTCGTAAAATAGCCTCTTCCCCCGCAGCGTCAGCATCAAGAGCGAGTAATATGTTTCTAGTCAGTTTTTTAATAATGTCCACCTGTTTTTCCGTTAAAGAAGTTCCCATTGAAGCAACTACATTTTGCCAACCAAATTGATGAAGCAGGAGAACATCCATATAGCCTTCCACAATTATTAGGGAATTTTTCTTCCTGGCGGCCACTATAGCCTTATCAATACCATAGAGGGTACCACCTTTATCGAAGACTATTGTTTGGGGTGAGTTAAGGTATTTAGGCAGGGAATCATCCAGGGCCCTGGCGCCAAAGCCAGTAACATGTCCCTGAATATCACAAATGGGAAACATAAGCCGATTACGAAAGCGGTCATAACTGCCCCCTCCTTCCTTCTCTATTATCAAGCCACCGCTGATCAAATCTCTTTCCTCGTATCCTTTGTTTATTAAGTATTTCTTAGCCGCCTCCCAGCTATCGGGACTTAAGCCCAGACGGAATTCTTTTATAGTTTCAGATGTGAGTTTTCTCTTGGCCAGATAGCCCTTGGCTATTTTCCCCTCTTCCGCATTTAATAATAAGTGATGATAGAATTCCGCTGCCGCTTCATTAATGCGGAATAACTTCTCCTTTTCAATTCTCCCATCATCTTCTTCCTCTTTCCTCTTTTCTAATGTTCCCGGTGGGCCTAAAGTTACGTCAGCTTTTTGGGCTAAGAGGCGAAGGACTTGGCTAAAATCAAGGCCAAGTTTCTTCATCAGGAAAGAAAAGACATCACCACCACTGCCACAGGCACCAAAGCAATGCCAGGTCTGTTGCTCAGGAAAGACAAAAAACGAGGGGTGCTTCTCACTATGAAAGGGGCACAGACCTTTAAAATTGCGCCCCGCCTTTTGCAAAGGAATATATTCCGAGACGAGCTCTACAATATCTATTCTTTGTTTTATTTCAGATATTACACTCATAGGGATATTTGTTCTGCTAGACGCAATGCATACTGGTCAGTCATTCCGGCAATGTAATCGATGATTTTGCGTTTTTTGCTGCCCTGAGCCAAACTCAGGGCAAATTCTGGGGGCAATTCCTCTTCATGTCTTAAAAAATAAGAATATAAGAGGCGCACCACTCTTCTTGCTCTCTCTGCTTCCTCTCCGGCTAAGCTCGGGTTATACACCTTATCAAACAAAAACTGGCGCAGGATATCGGCAGCTCTAAGAACTTCAGGGCTCATGGTTATAGCGGGCTTCGTCGCTGAGGGGTTAAGCCCAGGGGGCTCCGTTGCATTGGCAAGCCCGCTAACCGACCAAGAACAACCTATAATGTCACAAACCAGAGAATTAATTCGCTGCGAATGTGTATGCCCTAAAGTTTTTCTCACTAACTCGGGCAAGTCATTCTGCGAAATAATGTTAGCTCTTGTGGCATCTTCGACATCATGGTTAATGTAAGCCACAGTGTCGGCTATCTTACATACTTGTCCTTCCAAAGTGCCAACGTCTCCCCATCCTTCTCCAAGTATGTTAATTTGTCCCTTGGAATGATTGAGAATACCGTCTCGCACTTCCCAGGTAAGATTCAGTCCTTGCCCTTCCCTTTCCAGTGAATCGACTACTCGTAAGCTTTGTTCGTTGTGTCGGAAGCCTTCTGGGTATAATTCGTTTAATACCTCTTCGCCTATATGACCGAAAGGAGTATGCCCTAAGTCATGTCCTAAAGCAATAGCCTCGGTTAGGTCTTCATTAAGATTAAGTGCTCGGGCTATTGTCCTGGCGATTTGAGCTACTTCTAACGTATGGGTAAGCCTAGTGACATAATGGTCTCCTAAGGGAGCGATAAAAACCTGTGTCTTATGTTTCAGGCGGCGAAAAGCTTTGGAATGAATAATGCGGTCCCGGTCGCGCTGGAAGCAAGTTCTTATAGGACATAGCTCCTCCTTTTTCATACGCCCACGACTATATCTGCTCTTAGTGGCATAAGGCGAAAGGCTTTCTTCCCTTTCTTCAATTCGCTCACGTATGTTGAATCGGCAAGTTATCATTCGAAAATCAAAACTTAAAATGCAAAAGGCAAAAATACAGAGCAACATGCAAAATTTTTTGTTTTTTAATTTGTCACTTTGATTTTTGATTTTAGTTGATTTTCAGTTTTGTCTCCACAGCGGCAATTATTTCCCTTGTCTTGTCTATCATATCAGGGCTAACGGAGACTGACGTAATCCCCCATTGTACCAGTTTCTCGGTAACTTCAGGGTAAAAAGAGGGAGCTTGTCCACAGATAGAAGAAGTGACGCCTTTTCCACGGCATGTGGTGATGACTCTTTCCATAGCTTGCATTACTGCCTCATTTCTTTCATCGAATATATCCGCCAGCACGGGACTATCCCTATCTATGCCGAGAATAAGTTGCGTCAAATCGTTAGAGCCGATGGAGATCCCATCTATACCTGTGTCTAGGAATTCCTCAATGAGGATGACATTGGAAGGCACTTCAACCATCATCCACAACTTGAAATCAGGAGAGCTGGATAATTCATTGGCTGCGAATATTTGCTTAATTTGCGCCATTTCGCTCGGCAATCGCACGAAGGGTATCATCACCCAGAGGTTATGATATCTTTCCCTGACTTTCTTGATTGCCTCAACTTCGAGCTTGAAAGCGTCAAGTTCCTTGATGTAACGGGAGCAACCTCGATAGCCAAGCATGGGGTTTTCCTCAGATGGCTCAAACTCTTCTCCACCTTTTAGATTTCTATATTCGTTCGTCTTAAAATCGCTGGTTCGATAAACCACAGGACGGGGATAAAAGGCCCGGGTGAATGCGGTTACGCCCTGAGCTAACTTATTGATAAATTCCTTTTCCCTTCCTTCATGGAGTATAAAGCGAGGGTGCTCTCCGATTTGAGCCATGATGAATTCAGCTCGAAGTAAGCCCACTCCATCAACATCTCTTGCCGCCACTTTATCAGCCAAATCAGGGTGAGCCAGGTTGACATAGACCTTTGTTTTAGTCTGGAATTTCCTTCTCATAACAGCGCTACGCACAAGTAATTTCTCTCCCCCTACCTTGCCCTGATAAATTCGGCCGCGAGAGCCATCTACTGTGATTACCTGACCATCCTTAAGGATTTTGGTGGCATTCCTTGTGCCCACGACACAAGGAATGCCCAGCTCACGGCTGACAATAGCGGCGTGAGAGGTTCTGCCACCTCGATCGGTAACAATGCCACTAGCTCGCTTCATAGCCGGGACAAAATCCGGCGAGGTCATCTCAGCTACCAAAACATCACCGCTTTTCACCTGGTTTATCTGTGAAGCACCAAAAATGACTTTGACGACGCCAGAGGCTATACCCAAGCTAGCAGCTTCACCAACAAGTAACGGTTCAGCCTTGATTTCAGTTAGCCTCTCCTCTTTTATACCCAAAGTGGTTATGGGACGAGTTTGTACGATGAATATCTTGCCATCTTGTTTTGCCCATTCGATGTCTTGAGGAAATTGATATAGCGCTTCAAGAGATTTACCCAACTTGGCCAGGGTGATAATATCGCTATCAACTAACTTTTGCTGAGATTGTTTTGGGTTGGGTACAGAAATCTTAATGTTGCTTTCTTCTATGCCATGAGGTTGGGGATTCTTGATTATTTGCCACTCTTGCCTGGCTATTTGTCTATCAATGATGGTCAGGTTTGTTTTGTCAACCACATAGTAATCCGGGGTTACCTCGCCCGAGACAATAGCCTCACCCAGTCCATAGACTGCCTCGATAATGATGCAGCCTGTATCATTAGTTAAGGGTTCCACGGTGAACATAACACCCGAGGTTTCTGACTGCACCATCTGCTGGACTGGCGCAGCCAATCCTACCTTGAGGTGGTCAAATCCCTGTTGCTCTCTATAGAAGATAGCCCGAGGCTCGAACAAGGAAGCCCAACAACCCTGCACTGCCTTTAATAATTCGTCTTCACCTTGAATATTTAAGAATGTCCTTTGCTGTCCGGCAAAGGAAGCCTCTGGCAAATCTTCGGCAGTAGCTGAAGAGCGAACTGCTACTAACCCTCTACCTAGTTTCCCGTAAGCTTCCTTAATTTCATTGGCTATTTCTTCGGGCATGGAGGAAGCAAAAATTTTCTTTTTGACCTTATCGCTAACCTCTTTAAGCTTTTGGCTATCTTCTACATCTAGAGGTTCAAGAAGCTGGCGCATTTCTTGTTCCAGCCCAGCTCGGTTGAGGAAATGAAAATAGGCATCTGAAGTGACGATAAATCCTGGTGGTACAGGTATACCAGCGCGTGTCATTTCAGCTAAATTCGCTCCCTTGCCACCGGCTAAAGGGATGTCTTCTTTGCCAAGTTCATCAAACCAGGCGACAAATTTCTTACCTTTCTTCAAATTCACCCCCTTATTTTTGGAACAAAGCTAAGTATGCACATTATAACATAATGAATTCGCAACAAAAATCTTGAAAAATTAGGCTAAAGGTATTGACAAAATATCACTCGTGTATTAACAATAATGAAAATAGATCTGGAAAGGAGGTAATAATGGCAACGGCTTACTGCATGAAGTGCCGACAGAAGAGGGAGATCAGAAACCCACGGCCAATGACACTCAAGAACGGCAGACCGGCGGTACAAGGCACCTGCCCTGTTTGTGGCACGAAGGTATTCCGAATCGGGAAGGCTTAAAACTGGCTTCCCCCTAAAGGTCGAGGAAAACTGGTCTCTTACAGAGGCATCTCCTTCTCAATCAAGTAGGAGATGCCTCTGATGTTTTCTTAAGTGACCTTTTAATTTGTTTTGGATTGAGCTAAACTTTTGCTACATGGCTCATAAATATAATCCTCAGGAAATTGAGAAGAGGTGGCAGGAGAAATGGGCTATAGACCGTATTTATGAAGTTAAAGAGGGGGATAATCGTCCAGAATTTTACTGCCTGACTATGTTTCCTTATACCTCGGGAGACCTTCATATCGGACATTGGTATGCTATGGCACCTTCTGATGTTTATGCCAGATTTAAGAGGATGCAGGGTTATAATGTGCTTCACCCCATGGGTTTTGATGCTTTTGGACTACCGGCAGAAAACGCTGCCATCAGTCGCGGGATTCATCCTTATGAGTGGACGATGAACAATATAGAAAAGATGCGTCACCAGCTCAAAAGCATGGGGGCGATTTATGACTGGAACCGCGAGGTGATTACCTGTCTACCCGAGTACTATAAATGGACGCAATGGTTTTTTCTGAAGCTTTATCATGCTGGATTGGCTTACCGAGCTAAAGCACCAGTTAACTGGTGTCCTAAATGTCAAACTGTGCTGGCTAATGAACAGGTAGTGGGTGAGGGATCTTGTGAACGCTGTGGTACAACAGTAACGAAAAAAGATTTAGAGCAATGGTTCTTTCGAATTACCAAATATGCCGAGGAACTCCTTGACTTTAGCGGCATAAACTGGCCAGAACGAATAAAGATAATGCAGAAGAACTGGATTGGTAAGAGCGATGGTGCCGAGATTTTTTTCGCTCTGGAACATGAAGGATTAGAACAAAAAGAGATAAGGGTGTTCACCACTCGCCCTGATACTATTTTTGGTGTCACCTTTTTCCTGCTGTCCCCTGAGCATCCCTTGGTCGGGCAATTAACCACTCCAGAGCAGAAAGCTGAGGTAGCAGAATATGTTGCCTGGTGTCGGCGACAACCCGAGTATATGAGGACAGCCTTGGGCAGGGATAAAACGGGTGTCTTCCTCGGCAGCTATGTTATCAACAGATTAAATAGGGAGAGGGTACCTGTTTGGATCACTGATTATGTATTGCCCACTTATGGCACCGGTGCTGTAATGGGAGTTCCGGCTCATGATGAACGAGATTTTGATTTTGCTCAAAAGTTTCATCTTCCTATTCGTCCTGTCATTGTGCCTCCAGATTGGTCGGGTGGTGAGCTAACTCAAGCATATGCTGAGTTAGGCATAATGATAAACTCTGGGCAATTTACCGGGTTATCGAGTGAGCAAGGATATGAGGCAATCTGTGATTTGCTTGAAGAGAAGGGCTGGGGTAGGCGGACTGTCAGCTATCGCCTTCGTGATTGGCTTATTTCTCGGCAGAGGTATTGGGGTGCACCAATACCTCTGGTTTATTGTGACAAATGCGGCATAGTCCCGGTGCCAGAAAAAGATCTACCCGTTTTGCTTCCTCCTGATGCCGAATTTAAGCCCACGGGAGAATCTCCACTGAAGTACTGCCCATCTTTTGTCAATACTACCTGCCCCAAGTGCTCTGGGCCAGCACAAAGGGAGACTGATACCATGGATACCTTTATGTGCTCCTCCTGGTATTTCTTGCGTTATACCAGCCCCAAAACTGACGAAGCTCCCTTTGATACCGAAAAGGTAAAATATTGGTTACCTGTGGATTTGTATACTGGTGGGGCTGAGCATGCGGTCATGCACCTCTTTTATGCCCGTTTTTTTATAAAAGCATTGAGAGATATGGGCTTAGTTGACTTTGGTGAGCCCTTTACCCATCTTTTCAATCAAGGCACCATAATTTATCGTGGTGCGAAGATGAGTAAATCTAAAGGCAATGTAGTTGCTCCAGATGAATATGTGGCTGAATTAGGAGCTGATGCTGTTCGTGGCTATCTTATGTTTATTGGACCTTGGGAATTGGGAGGGGAATGGAGCGATAATGGCATTGTCGGTATAAGCCGTTGGCTAAACAAGGCATGGGGCTTAGTAGAAAAACAATATGCTAGCCGGGCTGTTGAGCCTGAGACGGAGAAAGAACTTCGCCACTTCATCCATAAGACGATTAAGAAAGTAACTGAAGATTTGGAGAGATTTCGCTTTAACACTATGCTAGCTAGCCTTATGGAGTTTACCAACTATCTGTCTGAAGTAGACATAGCGAGAAATGTATCAATACCATTATGGCAGGAGGCTATTAGCTGTTTTTTGCTTCTTCTAGCTCCGACTGCTCCTCATCTCGCTGAAGAGTTATGGATTAGAACTGGACATCCTTATAGCATTCACAATGAATCCTGGCCAAACTTTGATGAAGAGCTGGTTAAGGAGGAGCAGATTACTTTACCGATACAAATAAATGGCAAGTTACGCGATAAGGTGGTTGTGTCTGCGTCAGTAAGCGAGGCTGAAGTTAAAGAGCTGGTGTTGGCACGGGAGCGGGTTAAGGCATATACTGACGGTAGGAAGATTCTGAATATCATCTATGTTCCCAAGCGGGTAGTCAGTATTGTGGTGAGGTGAGAGCCCAGTAGTTGCCCAATTTATTGGGCTTTCCCGCCTGATAAATCAGGCAACTACAGATTCTCAAGTCATATCAATATTACGGCGTGCCGCGTGTATTAAATGGTTGCCACCTATAGCTACCAGATCCCCATCCCCGGAGAATACCACCACTTTTAGCTCCGGGTTTGCCAGTTTTAAGCCAGTGGCAAATGGAATGGCATGGCCATATATGGGGCAGTCTGTCCTGCCTCAGGTATCTTTCAATTGATTGCTTCTCTACATTCAGGGTATTGCTCACCGGAGTGCCTCTTGTATCACCCCAAGAATAGTCTCGGGGGAATGTACGCCTCCACTCATGTGAGGCACAAGTATTGTTCTATATTAGATGCCTTGGCTATTAGGCTTACCGCTAAACCGGAGCAAATAGAGATTGAGATACAGTACCGGTGGAATCTAGCTCCACTGAAAAAAACATGGGGATGTGTGTTAAATAAGGACGTAACGGGGATTCCATTTTGTTTTTAGTTCGTGTAGTGCTACTTATAGCAACCTAATGGCTGCAAACTAAGTCTTTGCTACTGTCTCCAGCTGCTTCTCGTTCTGTATTATGATGGTTGGGGAAAGGTTGACTCTGGGAACAGGCAATTCCCTTTCTCTCAAAAGAGCAACGTGCTCTTCCATTCCCCACTTTGCTTTATAAGAGGCAGTCTTCTACGGAATGCCCTATACCGGTAAAACCTTCCAGGTCTGGAGAATAGAAGCCAAAAAAGATGGGGTCATCCGTTGCTTCAATTATCAGCTCGTATAATATCTGATAGAGCCCTTCTCCTTTACAAGTTCGAAACTATTCCGCTCCAACCCTGAAACAAGTTCAGGGCTGACCAGCTCGCTGAATTTCACATCAAGGATCTAAGCTATCACCACTGAACAAACATGGGCATGATTACATGAACATAGTTGTCTACGCCTATAGGGCGTATGACTCCTGGGCTTGAGGGAGTGGTGACTTCCAGGGCAACTTGAGCTTGAGGAATAACGGCTAAAACATCGGAGAGATATTTTGAGTTGAAAGCAATTTTTGCTTCCTCTCCATCAATCAGAGCATCAATTTCACTGACATTTCCGCCAATTTCCTCAGCTTGAGCAGAAACGGTTATCTTTCCCCGGCCAAGTTCGCTCCCCGGAGTGATAATGAGGCGAACTATACCACTAGCATCGCGGGCAAATATCGAGGATATTCTTATCACCTGCAAAAATTTCTCGGTATCTAATACCGCTCTGGTAGTGTAGCTCTGGGGAATAATCTGAGAATAATTGGGGAAAGAGCCCGGGATAAGTTGAGAAACTATTTCAGCACTTTTCAGGTGAAAAAGGATTTGGCTTTTTTGCCGGTTCATAGTTATTTCTACCGGCTCCTCCTGATCACCAAGAAGGCGACTTAGCTCATTAAGCGTTCTTGCCGGAATAATTAGTGTTGTTGGTTCCGCAACTGGTGAGATAAGGGTCGTTTTATGCACTGCCAGTCTGAATCCATCGGTGGCAACCAGTTTGAGTTCTTTCCCCTCAAGCTCGGCATTGGTTCCGGTTAATACTGGGCGAGATTCCTCGGTAGTAGCAGCAAAGGTAACCTGGCGGATTCCCTCTCTGAGACTGGCTGCCTCAATGCTCGTAGCTATACCCTCACTTATCTGAGGAATTGGTGGAAAGTCCTGGGCGTCAATGCCATTGATATGGGCTTGAAAGCGACCGCTCTTAAGTTCAATGGTGTGACCGTTAACAGGAAGAGTGACTTCAATCAAGTCATTAGGCAGAGAGTTAACAAAATCCATGAGCAATCGTGCTGGAGCAGTTATGCTCCCTTCTTCTTCTACGTTAGCGCCGACCCAACTCGTAGTAGCGATTTCTAGATTGGTGGCTGATAGCTTAAGGCGTGATGGCTCAGCAACTAAAAGGATATTTTGGGTGATAGGCAATGTGGACCTTGTGGCTACAGCCCGGCCCACTATACCCAGTCCTTTATTTAGATTTTCCTGCAAACAAGTTAACTTCATAATCTACCTCCCATTTTATATATGATTGTCTAAAAAGTCAATGTGCTGGCTGTGGAACTCTTGTAATATCTTTCGTGCTTTGCCAGCAGCCCGGCTACGATGGCTAACCTGATTTTTCACCTCCAAGGGAAGTTCCGCTATAGTCTTGTTTATTTCAGGGAGATAAAAAACAGGGTCATAGCCAAAGCCATTTTTCCCTTTAGGCTCGAAGGCAATTATACCATGACATTCACCATGACATATTTCTAACTCACCTTCTGGAGTAGCTATAACAATGACACATTTGAAATGAGCAGTCCTTTTCCCCCAGGGGACGTCGGCAAGTTTGGTCAGCAGAAATTTTATCTTTTCGGCATCGCTAGCGGCTTCACCGGCAAAGCGGGCTGACCTAACACCGGGTTCACCATTGAGGGCGTCTACTTCAAGACCCGAGTCATCAGCAAGAGTAACAAGCTGGCTCAATTTAGCATAAGCAATAGCTTTTATTCGAGCATTTTCTTCGTAGCTATTCCTAGTCTCAACAGGTGGCTGGTTTATTCCTAGCTCTTTCAAAGTCACTATGTTGTAATCCAAATTTCTCAGGAGAAAACGGTATTCCCTTATCTTGCCGGGGTTAGTCGTGGCGAGAAGGAGTTTGGGCATTTATCAATAACTCCCCTGAAACAAGTTCAGGGTTACATATCCTTAAATCTTGGTGCCAATTTTTTCGCTATCTCTGGCATAGTGGTATATTCCATTTCGTCAAGTGGCAGACGATGTGGCTCGAATGGTCCCAGGCGACGCAGGAAGTTAGCAATTTCATTTGCCTGCTGGCGAGCTAAGTCGAAAGCAGGATCATCGAACAGGTCATTGGGGCCAACAAACTTGCCATTGGCCAATTGAAAGCCGGCAGCTATCACTCTTGGTGGTCCATCGAAGCGAGTAGCTCTAGCTTGGCAGAAGGAGACCGACATCAAAGGACCGTGGTGAGAACCTCGCATCCAGCCTTTGACTATATTGGGTGAAGCGAAAGGCTCAAGTATTTCACCTACGGCAGGGAATTTGCCTTGAGCCCTGACAATGCATACCGGGTCGTCTTTGCCAACATATCTTCCAGCGATGAGAGCCAGATGCTGGGTGGAGGAAGAGGCGGCAATTTCTCCGCTTTCTTTATGATATACTGCTTTAACAGCGTAGCGATGCGGTGAGCCTATAAAGACAAGCATGTCGTATATTTCTTCCGGGGCGTTGAACATAATTTTCTTTTTTCCCGTAACATCGTGAACTTCAAAGGTGAATCCAGAATGCATATTGGGAGCAATCACGAGCCCAATAGTATTAAACGGATCGGCAAATATCTTGTATAGTGGTAAGTTCCAGGCACCCGAAGCTGTCTTATCCGCCATAAAAATAACAATTGTTTCTGACTCACGTTCTGTGAAGTACATCTCAGCTACACCCGGCCCCATTGCCCGAACATTACCCGAGAAAGCATCGGCAAGAAGATCCTGTCCCGCACCGTGCAGTTTTAATCTTTTAGCTATGTTAGTACAATCCACGAAGGTATCCCAGGCTAGCTTATGGATTTCTTCGTTATCCTCACCCTTTTGATGTGTCATGATTAATTGCAAATCATCGCCGCAAGCCATAACGTGGTAATCAATGAGCAATCCCTTTCCCTTGGCACGCTCAAGACTTTCTTTAGCTTTCTGTAACACATCTGGATGGCAGGAAGAATGTCCGACATAGCCACCAACATCTGCCTTGATGACACTCAGGGTTATCTCCACTTTGCCCTCCTTTATCTAGCATTCATTTGCCTTGCTGTCGTTCTAAGCGCAGCGAGTAACCTCCAACACCTTTTAAACCCTTCGCTCTCTCAGAATTACACCTACTTTAGCAGAGCAAGGCTCCGGAAGTCAACGGGGAATGAAGATTAATCCTTCGTCGCTGTTGCCTAAGACATCTACCATCCCTTTACGGTAAAGAAAAGCGGTATAAGCTGCTATAGCAGCATCGCATAGGTTATGGTCAAACACGGCAAGATATGGCTTAATGTCAGGTAAAATCTCTGCCAAATTTTGTTTGAGGAAAGCCATTCCTTCGGCAGTGCTTTTTCTGGGCATAACTTTGCCAAAGAGGCGAACTTTGCTGGCATAAGGGTAGATTTCGATGACTTCAAATCCGAGACTATTGAGTTTGTTTTTTAGTGCAATGCCACGATAAATTAAGTCTTTGATAAAAGTCTTTTTACTGGTGGGGTAGCAGGGAATCCCTAGTTGCCTTAACTCTTGGTCACATTGCCTGTTTTTCCTCTGTGATACTGCCTGGCAAGGGCAATTTTCTTCAAGACAGCATAATCCTGCGGGCAAGCTTAAAGGGGCATCAATGGCTACTACTTTAGGTGAATAGAATTCTACGACAGAGATAATATCGTCATCATGTGTAATGAAGCCAAAGTAGACAGGCTGTGCATTGTTATCCAGTCCCAAACAGGCGCTGGGTTTAGCTGGCTTTGCAGTTAAGTCAACACCAAAAACCATAGTTAATTCTTGCCTATTGGTGAAGAAAATTGCTTACATTTTCCAATTTACCTTCAACATTAAAGTTTAAGATTACGCCAGGTTGCACCTCCTCTGATTCTACAATGGAAGATTCATCCAATCGGAAACAAAGTGCATCATTTTCTTTATCTACTTTTAACCTCATTTTTGCCTCCTTGCCTTACGGTCAAAGAATACCGCAACCGCTTTCCTCTTGATATTTAAATATTCTACTC
>MNYE01000097.1:5709-5801 GCA_001873005.1 Dehalococcoidia bacterium CG2_30_46_9 | reverse complement strand
GCTATAGCGTAATCAAGTTCATCTCTATTTTCATCCTGAATTCCCTTCTCCAGATGGCGATTGCCCAAAATATAATGGGTTATTCCTTCTAT
>MNYE01000097.1:5599-5691 GCA_001873005.1 Dehalococcoidia bacterium CG2_30_46_9 | reverse complement strand
CTTTATGTCTTTTACCTTTTCTAACTCATGCCAATCCAGGTCCTTTATTCGCCATTTCCTTCCTTCTTTAATCTGCGCTCCTATCCTACGAT
>MNYE01000097.1:0-5559 GCA_001873005.1 Dehalococcoidia bacterium CG2_30_46_9 | reverse complement strand
CCTTTCGTTAGAGGGAAATTTGATAAGGTTAATATAATGTGGTACATATCGCCCTCCGTTGTCTATGACTATCTCAACAATGCCGCTATCCAAGCCAAATCTTTGCCCCAAGCAATTCATTAGCTGGGCATAACCCAGGCAATCAGCTTGCCGGTGGAGTAGCACATCTCTTAGGTGGAAAAATCTACCCCTCTTGACATTTCGCTTCACCAGCTCATATAGCCAATTTGACATAACTGGTTCTGGCATTTCAGGTATATCCCAATAAGATAGAGCCTCATCTATTTCCTGCCGAGTGACTTGGGGTAACTTTCCTCTTTTCATAATCTCGTATAGTATATTTAAGGTTACCTTCAGGCACAAATGAGGCAAAGGAAAAAAACGGGCATCTTTTTCCCTCGCTTTGAGGGACAAAGGTTAAAGGATTTCCCTCAAGCTTTAGCTAATATCCTGGATAAGGAGAATGTTAGTTACTATGATGGTGTTTATACTAGCGATAATCCCTATTATGTCAAACCGGCTACGGAGGAAATGCTAGTCAAAGTCCATTCAAGAGATATGATAGAAGGGGTGAAGAGGGCTGGATATTATGAGACAGCTTTGTATTCTGCCGGCGGAACTGTCCAGGCAGCCCTGGAAATACTTTGGGGAAGAATTGATAATGCTTTTGTGTTTACTGGTGTTGGCGACCACCATGCCGGCAGGAATTTCTTTGGTGGTTGGTGTTATTTTAATGGCGCTGCTGTGGCAATAGCTATGCTAAGGGAAGGAGGGGTAACAAGATTCGCCATAGTGGATACTGATAGTCATCACGCTGATGGCACAAGAGACATATTTTGCCAGGATAAAGAAGTACTTCATGTTTGTTTTTGTTATCAGGACTATCACGATGAGTGCGGAAATGTTGATATTGCCCTTCCTTACGGTATAAGCGATGGCGCTTATGTTAGAAAAATGGAGCAGGAATTTACCCGGCGGGCTATAGTATTCAAGCCTGAGTTTATATTTTGGGAACTGGGCTATGATGCTGTCCATGGAGAGTATGGAGATAAGGGAATAAGTAAGGATTGCCCGGCAAAATTGGCTAAGGTAATCAAAGATACGGCTGACACTGTTTGCCGGGGTAGGTTAGTGACTATTCTTTGTGGCGGCTCCAGGCGGCAGTTAGCAACTTACATTATTCCCAGAGTGATTAAGGAGTTAGCCGAGTTAGATTGACCCTGAACTTAATTCAGGGGATTGAGATTGCTTCGTTCACAATGACTGCATGAGCGCTGACTTAATTCTATACAATGCTAATGTATTAACCCTGGACTCCAATTATCCCAGGGCTCGGCTTATCGCTATTAAGAATGGCAAGGTGCTGGCAGTGGCAAAAAATGAGGCATTAGAGGAATTCAAAGGGCCAGAGACTGCTATTATAGATTGCCGGGGGAAGACGATCCTGCCTGGTTTTAATGATGCTCATTGTCACCTTATTGCCCTGGCTAAAAGCATGGTAAGTCTCGACTTAAGTCCGTCCCGGGTGCATTCCATTCTTGATATACAGAAAGAGGTTGCCAGATCAGCCAGGGACTTGCCGCCGGGAAGCTGGATAAATGGTGAAGGGTATAATGAATTCTACCTGGCGGAGAAACGACATCCTAAACGCTGGGACCTGGATAAAGCAACTTCCCTACATCCCGTGAAACTAACACATCGCTCCGGGCATGCTCATGTATTGAATAGCTTGGCTCTAGCCCTTGTTGGTATTTCTAAGGAGACCGCTGAGCCTCCTGGTGGCATTATTGAGCGCGATTGTGAGTCAGGTGAGCCAAATGGCTTACTTTATGACATGGGTGGTATGTTAGCTAAGAAGGTTCCACCACTTGCGGATAGTGAGCTGAATCGGGCAATAAAGTTAGCTGGCGAAAAATTGCTTTCCCTGGGCATAACCTCAGTTGGAGATGCCTCTTTGAACACTATGTCACAATGGAATCTGTTTCAACGCTGGAAAAGTCAAGGGAGCCTGAGGTGCCGGCTAAGCTTGATGTTGGGGGAGGAGGGGTTTCAACAATCTTCCCCTGAACTTGTTTCAGGGTCAGGAATGACAAGTGGCAGCGAAATGCGCCTTGGTGCCGTGAAAATAGTTTTACAGGAAACCACGGGACGGCTCTGCCCGAGTTGGCAGGAGCTGGAACAGATGGTATTAAAAGTTCATCAATCTGATCCTGAACTTGTTTCAGGACAGGTTGCCATACATGCTGTTGAGGAGAACACAATTGAGGCAGCATGCTCAGTTATGGAGCGCACACTTAAGAGGTTTCCTCGAGCCGGACATCGCCATCGTATAGAGCATTGCTCTGTGTGCCGACCAGAAATGGCAAAACGACTGGCGTCACTGGGAGTGGTAGTGGTTACTCAACCGGCTTTTATCTATTATAGTGGTGAAAGATATCTCAATACAGTAGCGCAGGAACAACTTGAGCGCTTATACCCTATTGGCACTCTTATTAAAGCCGGTGTTAAGGTAGCTGCTGGCTCCGACTGTCCTGTAGTTCCACCCAATCCTTTAGTTGGTATTTACGCCGCTGTTTCGCGCAAAGCAGAGACGGGAGAAACTATCTTGCCCGAAGAAAGTATTTCTCCCCTGGAGGCACTTCGAATGTATACTGAAGGTGCCGCCTATGCTTCCTTTGAAGAAGGAATAAAGGGCAATATAATACCCGGCAAGCTTGCCGACCTGGTGATCTTGAGCGGTGATCCCACGGAGGTACCTGTTGAGAAGATGAAGGATTTAGAGGTGGAGATGACTATCATTGGTGGAGAAGTAGTATATCGTAAATGCTAAGCACTACCCTGAATCAAGTTCAGGGCTAGACAAATAGCTAATATCTGAAATTTGTCAAAAAAATTTTGCCAGAATTTTTCGTCAATCGTGAGTTCCACTTGACATTGGCTCAATTCGTTGTATAGTGAAGTATAGTTTAAGCTTAAAAACAGAGAGCAGAATTGGTAAAAGTATCAGCATCAACCAAGGAAAGCGAAGCTTTTAGTCAAGCTGACGAAAAACCTCCCAGTACGGGGACAAGCGAAGCGGAAGAACCTCCAAGCAAAAGATTCCTGAGGAATAAGGAGATATTCTTTGGCCATGTGCCCGAGGAACAGTGGCGAAGTTGGAGATGGCAGTTCCAGAATCGAATCACCAGTGTTGAAGAACTAGCCAGATTTATTCCCCTCTCAGCTATTGAACGAGCAAGACTGAAGCTCGTTACTGTGAAATATCCCTTTTCCATAACCCCTTACTATCTTTGCCTTATCAATCCAGATGACCCCAATGATCCTGTCAGGAAACAGGCTATACCCTCTTTTGAGGAGATAACTCTAGCCGGAATGGGACGAGAGGACCCACTGGCGGAAACAAGAGATTCGGTCGTTCTGGGACTAGTCCGTCGCTATCCTGACCGGGTTCTGATGGTGCTAACAAATATCTGTCCTATGTTTTGCCGTCACTGCACACGTAAGAGGGAATGGCGAAATGGCGGATGGGTACGTAGTTCCGCTGAGATTGAGCGCATGTTGGATTATATTCGCCAGAACAAGGCTGTCAGGGATGTCATCATCTCCGGTGGCGATCCACTTACCTTCTCCACAGCTCATCTGGAAGAAGTTATATCCAAGCTGAGGGAGATACCACACGTAGAGATTATTCGGATCGGCACTCGATTTCCTGTGGTGCTGCCCCAGCGTATAGATGATGAACTTTGTGCCATGCTCTCAAAATACGGGCCAATATGGCTTAATACCCATTTCAACCATCCCAACGAGATAACGCCCGAGGCGTCTGCGGCTTGCGACAGGCTATTGCGGAGCGGAGTTCCTGTCAACAACCAGTCCGTGTTACTCCGCGGGGTAAATGACTCAGTTGAGACACAGTTAAAGCTATGTCAGGGACTTCTCAAGATAAAGGTGCGACCCTATTATCTCTTTCAAACTGACGAAGTAGAGGGAACGGAACATCTACGCACACCTGTCGAAACAGGTATAAAGATACTGGAGGGAATGCGCGGGCATACCTCAGGTTTAGCTATCCCTACCTTCGTGATTGATTTGCCTGGTGGTGGTGGGAAGATCCCGCTTCAGCCAAACTATGTACTCTCGCAGACAGAGGACGAGCTTATATTGAGGAATTACCAGGGGCATATCTTTCGCTACCGAAACCCCAGGCTGCCAGCACTGAACCGAAGTTGCGAGCCGAAGGCGTGGCAATCAGCCAAAGGAAACCGTCGCAATGGAGGTCGTAATCAAAAGGCAAAAATAAAAATGCAAAATGACAGAGCAAAAGTTAAAAATTTGCATTTTGAGTTGTCATTTTGACTTTTGACCTTTGATTTTTAATTTGGTAATTCCCACCGGAGAAGCCAAGAAATGAAGATAGGGATGGCTTATGATCTCAAAGAGGATGTAGCCCTAAGTGCGGGACAGCCTGAAGATGCTCTTGAGGAATACGATTGCTTGGAAACGGTGCAAGCTATTGCTACAGCTCTAGAGTTTCTGGGACATGTGGTGGTCATGCTGGGGGGAGGAAAGGATTTTCTTATCAATATCCTGCAAAACAATGTGGATTTTGTCTTCAATATCGCTGAAGGAAGGGGAAAATATCGCAGCAGGGAAGCACAGGTACCAGCTATTCTGGAGATGCTCAATATGCCCTATTCAGGGGCAGACCCACAGTGTCTGACAATTTGTCTGGATAAGCCGCTAACCAAGAAACTGGTAGCGGAGGCCAGTATTCTCACCCCGGCATGGCAGGTGATAAGTGATATAAAAGAGCTTAAAGGCATAGTCTGGGATAGTTTTCCCTTCCCCGCCTTTGTCAAGCCAGCCTACGAGGGCTCAAGTAAAGGAATACGTTTCAGTTCTAGGGTCGAAAGCCCAAAGGAGATACCTGGGGCGGTTGAAACTGTGTTAGAGAAATATGGGCAGCCGGCGATGCTCGAGGAGTTTATTCCCGGAGATGAGGTGACGGTGGGAATAGTGGGCACACCACCGCAGATACTGGGCATCATGCGTGTGCTTCCCAGACAGGGGTGTGACCCCAATTTCATTTATTCCCTCGAGGTAAAGCGAGAGTGGGAGAAGTTAGTAAGCTATGAATGTCCGGCAAGACTTCCCCCAAAAACCATGCAAGATATTGCCGAGGCAAGTCTTAAAGCTTTTAAGGTTCTGGGATGCCGAGATGTGGCAAGGATTGATTTTCGTGTGGATACTCAAAGAAAGCCATATTTGCTTGAGGTAAATCCCTTGCCGGGATTGCGTCCCGGCTACAGCGACCTCCCCATTATGGCTCAGGAGATGGGTTATGAGTACAAAACCGTCATTGGTCTAATACTGAATAGTGCTCTAAGAAGGCAAAACCTACCTTGTTTAGGAGTAACTACACAGCCGTACTAATGTCATTCCGAACTTGTTTCGGAATCTCACTCTGAACTTGTTTCAGGGCATAGATGCTAAATCAAGTTCAGCATGACAATATTGGTGAGTAGTTACGTTTAGGATTTACCTCACCTATGCGTGAAA
>MNYE01000121.1 GCA_001873005.1 Dehalococcoidia bacterium CG2_30_46_9 | reverse complement strand
CAGAGAGGTCTAGACATCTCCCCGTGGCAGTATTTCAAGGTGGGATTGGTGTTAACTCCACTATTGCTAGCTGCCAGCATCGGGAGCCTCTACGCCATGGGTCAGCTTGGTAGTTGATAGAACCGCTGTGAAAGTAATTGACTCTTGTTCTCAAGACAATAAAGTAAGGCGCAGTTTACGCTATTCCATCTATGATGGGACGGCTTGGTCAGCTATGACAGGGCTCACCCAGGACTTTATTACCCCTTTTGCTTTAGCCCTCAAAGCTACACTAAGTCAAATAGCTCTCCTTAATGGCATCCCTAATCTTTTGGCTGCCCTGGCTCAACTGAAGACCCCGGAACTAGTGCATAAGCTGGGAAGTCGCAAGCGAGTGATATTGCCGATGGTCTTCCTCCAAACAATGATGTGGGCACCTATCTTGCTTATCCCCTATCTTATCACGAGCCATCAAGCGTGGTGGCTAATTGCCTTATTTACGCTGTGCTCCGTTAGTGGCACTCTGGGCAATCCAGCCTGGGGTAGCCTGATGTCTGAGCTGGTATCAGTTGGGGTGAGAGGGAGGTATTTTGGATTTCGTAGCCAAATTCTTGGGCTTGTCGCTCTGGTCTTTGCTCTTATTGCCGGGGCAGTGCTTAACCTTTTCTCCTCTAAAGTGTTTCTTGGGTTTTCTTTGCTTTTTGCTGGAGCCATGTTGGCCAGGTTTGTTTCATGGCACTTCCTGAGGAAGATGTATGAGCCACCTTTGGCGGCAAAGCGGGAGAATTTCAAAATAGCTACATTCTTCAGTGAGGCAAGATCTTCCAACATAAAGCGGTACATATTCTTTGTAGCCGCAATGAACTTTGCCACTAACCTGGCTGCGCCTTTCTTTGCTGTGTACATGCTGCAAGACCTTGGTTTCAGTTACTTCACTTATGAAATTGTTAATGCCAGCGCTACCTTAGCCACCTTCCTTTCCTTAAATTTCTGGGGCAAGCGGGCTGACCAATTTGGCAACCGCAGCGCATTGATTTTAACCTCTTGCCTTATACCTTTTATTCCCTTGCTCTGGATATTGGATCAGCACTTGTATTGGTTGATTCCCGTGCAGCTTCTGTGGTTCAACAATTCTTACGGTATTTATTATCTCTGGGTTACTTCGGCTTATAGTGGCAGTCACCTTGTTGCCAACTTTCAAGGAGGTGCGTCAAGGAAAATCAAAAAGTAAAATGAAAAAAGCAAAAATAATCCTTTGATTTTTGAGTTGTAATTTTGACTTTTGATGTTTGATTTTTAATTTTGTCAGACCCACCCGGTACCTTAAATAAATCCTAAGCACTAAGCACCAAATCCATCAAAAGACAAAAGTAAAAATGCAAAATGACAGGGCAAAATTTAAAAATCATTTTAGTAAAGCCTTTTTGCATTTTGAATTGTAATTTTAATTTTTTATCTTTGATTTTTGATATTTGTTAGGATTTAGGATTTATTTCCTCAGTATATTACACCCTCCGCAATATATCGAGACACTTCCTCTTCACTCATGCCTAGGAGCCCCCGATAAACATAGTCGTTATCTTGCCCCGGGAGAGGGGCTGCTCCACGAATTCTAGCCGGTGTGCGAGAGAGTTTTATGGGGGTGTTATCTGAAACGCTTTTACCCAATACAGGATGCTCAATTTGAAGAAAAAATTTCCTGGCTATCAACTGAGGGTCGTTAGCCAGATCCTTAACATTCTCAACTACTCCTGCCGAAATGCCAGCTTCTTGAAGCAATCCCATCACTTCCTCTGGAGTGTGTTTAATTGTCCATTCTTCTATTAGCTTATCGAGTTCAGGAACATGCCTCTTCCGTGCCGAAAAGTTAGAAAATCGCTCCTCTTTACTCCAGGCAGGGTACCTTAGAACCTGGCAAAAGGCTTGCCATTCTTCTTCCGTAGAAAGAGCAATAACACACCAGCGGTCATCACCTTGGCATCTATAGCATCCATAAGGAGCGGCTTGACTG
Source organism: Dehalococcoidia bacterium CG2_30_46_9 (assembly GCA_001873005.1). Lineage (GTDB taxonomy): Bacteria > Chloroflexota > Dehalococcoidia > GIF9 > AB-539-J10 > CG2-30-46-9. The sequence goes on along the minus strand of MNYE01000121.1, from coordinate 3,888 downwards.
CGGCCAGGATTATTACCTTGAGGACTGGCGATATTATCATTAACTGTGTGGTCCAGGATAGCAACCCCCAGTGAGGAACAAAAAGCCTCGTATTCAGAAATATCTATATGCTGCCCTTGTCCCATTTTATCGCGATACTCCAAAGCAGCCAGGACAGTAAACACAGCGAAAAGCCCTGCCACTGGATCAGCATAGGCATAACCCAAACCTAGAGGGAGAATTTGTCCAGTTTGTCCTCCGTCATTGCCAGGTGAAGGTGGAGCAATCTTGTAAGGGAAGGAAGTGAGATAGGTAATGCCTGAGAATGCCTGGATGGTATGTCCTAGAGCAGCAAAATCTCTCCATGGTCCCGTTTGTCCCATTGCGGACATGCTCAACATAATTATGTCTGGCTTCACCTCCGCCAATTTGTTATAGCTCAGTCCCCAGTTTGGCATAACCCTGGGGGTAAAGTTTTCTATCACCACATCGCTTATCTTGACTAACTTGAGAACAATGTTTCTGGCTTGGGGGTGGCTCATATTTAGAGTGATGCTTAATTTGCCTCGGTTCCAGGTATTAAAGTAGCCTGTAGTATTGTCCTCGGCTCCGCTCGCCGTCTTCTCGGACTGCACTTTAATTACTTCAGCGCCAAAATCGGCAAGTGTTCTCGTGGCATAAGGTCCAGCTAAAAGCCAGGTGAAGTCAAGAATCCTTATGCCTTGTAGTGCCTCTTTGTTCATTACTCTGCCAAAGTTAGATAACTTTATTAGCTTTAAGCCTTTTTAAGTCTTCGGAGCTAAGCCCCAGCCTTCCCTGGTATATCTGGGTATTATGCTCACCAATTAAAGGGGCTCTCCTCATCATATACTTTCCTGTCATGACATAAGGAACACCAGGATAGTGATAGCGCAAGAGCTTATCTCCTACCTCACGTCCCTCGCGCCCCTCGACAGATATTGGGTTGGGCGGATGAGGGCCCCCTCCCGGGAGAGGAGGCCCACCCAGCGACCCCCCCTTATTTGGCAAGGGACGGGAGGGCCTCCTTTTCCCCTGTCCCTCGCTAGAAGCAAGCTCCGGGTGTTCCACAGGAACAAAGTAGTTACGTTCTGAAAGCTGGATACTATTTACCATTTCGGGCAAAGAGTTCACCGGCGCCCAGGGTAGGCGCATTAATTGTCCCAGTAGGAAAAGTTGGGCTCTGGTATGTCTTTTTGTCCATCGGGTTAACATCTCAACAACATGGTCAAAGTGTTGTCTCCGATACTGGCTATCCTGCCATCTATTGTCTTTTAAGTCTTCAGCCATACCCTCGTTGTCCAGCAGATTAACCAGAATATCCCATTCCCTGTCTATTGTGAGAAAAATATAACCATCCTGGCAGGGTAAGAGACAGAAGGAGCCGTCCCGGTCGTAATAACCCTGTCTCTGGGACACTGCTCCATCGTAGAAGTAGCGGGTAAACACGTGCCCTAGCGTTGCGGCTACTGCTTCTTGCAAGGATATATCAATATGCTGACCTTTGCCGCTCTGATGCCGCTCACGCAGGGCTACCAGAATGCCAATAGCGGCAAAGAGGGAAGCTACGAAGTAAGATTGTTCGCCATAGGGTTTCAGCGGCGGAGTATCAGGAGCACCACAGATATACATTTGCCCGCCTGTAGCTGAGGCGACTATATCACAGGATTTATATTGTCGATAAGGTCCAGTTTGCCCAAAGCCCGTGATCGAAGCTAAAATGAGTCTTTGATTTATTTCAACTAAGCTTTGATAATCCAGTTTGAGCTTCTTGGCATATTCTGGGGGAAAGGTTTCGATTATTACATCTGTCTTACTGACTAATTGGCGAAATATATCCTGTCCCTCTTTGACCTCTAAGTTCAGGGTTATGCCGAGCTTACTTGAATTGTTATACCAAAAAGATAAGCTTCTTTCTGGGTGCGGTGAGTTTTTCCAGAAGGGACCTAGCCACCTTGAGGAATCTCCACCGGGTCTCTCAATTTTGATGACCTCAGCGCCAAGGTCAGCTAGCAACTTGGAACAAAAAACAGCTTTCTCGTCAGTTAGATCCAGGATTTGAAGCCCCTCTAGCAAGTTCAAAGAACAATATCTAGCCCTGAACTTGATTCAGGGCTAGTCTGAAGAGGGTAAAGGTCTTGGTTCTTGGGGTGTCATTTCTTGATCGCAGCAATACGCTACACCTTCGCCAGCCTTGGTGCAAAGCACCTCAGTGCCGCATTTCTCGCAGCGATACCTTTTACCTAGTTGATTCATGCGCACTACCTCCGGTTATTACTCAAATTTCCCTGAAACAAGTTCAGGGCTACTTCTTCAGCTCCATTGGCTGACCACAGCAAGATAATGTGCCCTCGCCAGGCCGGGTAACAATAAACTCCGCACTACACTTTTTACAGATATATCTTTTGCCTACTTGGTTTGCCATTTGCTATCTAAACCTCCTTGGATTATTTTCGCGGTCAATTTTATATTGAGTATCATAGTCCAGTCAACTCGACCCCTTCTTTGTCGGATTTGTTGGACAGACCTCATAGTCTGCCTTGCAAGATGACGTGATATTCATTTTGAAAGTAGCCGCTTAAAATATTCAGTGATTTTGCTCAGGGGTGTTCCTACTCCAAAAACTTCCTTTACTCCTGCTTCCCTTAACTTTGCGACGTCTTTTTGTAGTATCACTCCACCGGCAATAACCGGGATGTCAACTTTCTCGTTCTTGAGAAGTTCCATAACTTTAGGGATAAGCACTGCATAGCTACCAGAAAGGCTGCTTAAACCTATGGCGTCTACATCTTCTTGAATAGCAGTTTTGACAATCTGTTGCGGAGTTTGATGAAGTCCCGTGTATATGACTTCGAAGCCAGCATCCCTCAGAGTTAAGGCTACAATCTTGGCTCCCCTATCGTGCCCATCGAGGCCCGGTTTAGCAATGAGAATTCTTTTGGCCACCTTGCCTCTTCATAATCCTGGGGGAGAGATATATTCTCCAAATACTTCCCTCAGAGTATCACATATCTCCTGAAGCGTTGCCCGAGCCCTCACGGCTTCGACCACAGGGTACATAAGGTTAGAATCTGACTCCTCTTCTCTCATAGTAGCTTCTTTTAGTCTCTCCAGGGTTGTTTTAACTTTACGGTTATCTCTTTTTTCCCGAAGCTCGGCAAGTTTTTTCGTCTGTTTCTCCTGCTCCATGGGGTCAGGAAAATAGAGATTCCTCTCAGGCTCCTCCATCTCCTCGTCGGTGTAGATATTGAGGCCTACAATGAGCTCCTCTTTCCTGTCGAGTTTTTTGTAATATTCGTGGCTATTTCTTGCCATCATCGCCTGAAGGTTTCCTTTTTCTATCGCCTTTACAATCCCTCCTTCGCTTTCCACTCTCCTCATTTCTTCTAGTATTCTCTCCTCAAGCTCCTTGGTAAGCCATTCAATGTAGTATGAGCCTCCGAGAGGATCCACTACATCGGTCACACCCGTTTCATGAGCTATTACTTGTAGAGTCCGTAGGGCTACTTTTTCTGCCTCGTCGCTGGGGATGCCAAGGGCTTCATCCATGGTGCAGCAGTCTATAGCTTGTGCTCCGGCAAGCACTGCAGCCAGTGAGCTTAATGCGTTCTTTGCCACATTGACAACTATATTGTGGTTGGTCTGGTGCCAGCCATTGGCACGGGTATAGATTCTAAAACACCAAGACTTGGGGTCTTTAGCCCCGAATCTTTCTTTCATAATATTAGCCCATATTTTTCTTGCCGCTCTAATCTTAGCAATTTCCTCGAAGAACTTTATGTGATTAACAGACGGGAGCCAGGTTATCCGGAAGGCAAACTCATCAACATTAATGCCCCTCTTAACAGTATTGGTTACGTATTCAATAGCGTCCAGGAGCATCCAGGCTAT
>MNYE01000115.1 GCA_001873005.1 Dehalococcoidia bacterium CG2_30_46_9 | reverse complement strand
ACGGCAAGGAGAAGAAGGTGGCTCTTACTGCTTGTATGCATAAGTTGCTCATCATACTGAATGTAATGCTTAAACATAACTCTTATTGGTCTTGTAATTATGCTATCTTTAATAATACCTGTATCCCTGATGCCAAGACAGTTGCTTAATCCTCTCCCCTCAAGGGACAGGATGCATTAGATTGCTTCCTCGCTACACTCCTCGCAATGACAAAAAATAGGTTCGCAATTACCTTGAGGTTAAATCCACCAGTCCCAGATCAGTTAGCCTTAGCTCGGGGATGACAGGCAAGGCGAGGAATGAAAGGATAGAAAAAGGCGTTGGGGGCAAATTGCCCAGGCTAGCTGCAGCTTTCTCTACCACATCAAATTGAGCCACAACTGTTTCCACAGGCTCTGGTGATAGTAGTCCAGCAATGGGCAATGGTAAAGAAGCGAGAATTTCCTGGTTAGCGCAAACGACGAGGCCACCCTGTAATCTTTCGATTTCCTCGATCGCTCTGAGGATATCAAAGTCGTTGGTACCTACGGCTATTATATTGTGAGAATCATGAGCTATAGACGAAGCTAATGCTCCCCTCTTTAATCCAAACCCCTTAACCAAACCTAGTCCAACATTACCACTGGCTTTATGCCTTTCCACCACAGCTAATTTCAAAATATCCCTATCCAGGTCGGGCATCACCTCACCATTGACGACTTTTACCTTCTCTATCCTCTTCTTGGTAATTATCTGCCCGGGAATGATTTCAATAACCGGGTGAGTTTCTATAGTAGTGGCAGGGAGGCCCTCCCCTCCTCCCACCTTATTTGGCGAGGGACGTGTGGTCAGCCTGAGCGACCCTGTAGAAAGTGGCTTAATATGCACTGTGTCTACTAACTCCAGCGAGATACTCGGCAAGGAAAACATTGCTTTCCCATCTTTGGCTACTAGCCTGCCTCGGTAAAATACCATGTCTATTTCCAGACTGGGAAGGCCAGTGAGAGTTATGAGGTTAGCCAGATAGCCTGGAGCTATAGCCCCTCTGTCGTAAAGCCTGAAGTACTCCGCCGGGTTAACTGTTGCCATCTGGAGTGCCCTAACTGGCTCAAGCCCTCTGCCAATAGCTTTTCTTACCACGGCGTCAATATCGCCCTCCCAAAGAAGGTCGGAGCAATTGCGGTCATCCACGACAAAGAAGCACCTCTTATAAGTCTTATCGCTGACCAAGGGCAGAAGGACATCCAGATTTTTCTCTGAAGAGCCTTCTCTAATCATGAGCCACATACCCTTCCTCAGCTTCTCCCTACCCTCCTCCAAGGCAGTGGACTCATGGTCGGAAAGGATCCCAACAGCCATATAGGCATTCAGCTCTTTGCCACTAAGTCCGGGGGCATGTCCATCAATAATTTTACCCTTTGCCACAGCAAGCTTGGCCAAAACTTCCTCATTGCCCTGGACGACGCCAGGAAAATTCATCATCTCCCCCAAGCCGATAACATTGGGATGTCTTAAAAGTTCTCTAATTTCCCCAACGCCGATTTGAGCACCAGATGTCTCCATGGTGGTTGCCGGCACACAGGAAGGAGCCATAAATAACATATCCAGAGGAAGTCTCTGTGCCCAGTCCATAAAGAATCTTATGCCTTCCAGTCCACACACATTGGCAATTTCGTGTAAATCAGTGACCACAGTTAGCGTACCTCTGGGCACTATGGCTTGAGCATATCTTGCCGGATGAAGCATAGAGCTTTCTACATGAGTATGACCATTAATTAAGCCAGGAGCCAGGTAGCTACCTTGTAAATCAATAACTTCCTCCGCTTGTTCATAGTTTCCTATGCCAGCTATCCTATCGCCGCAAATGGCTACATTGCCTTGCTCTATTTCTCCAATAAAGGTATTTATTATGCCGGCATTCTTTAGCACCAAATCCGCCGGGGTTTCTTCTCTAGCCACAGATACAAGTTTAGCTAAATTCATCCATCAATCCTCACGCCCCTTGCCAAATAAGGTGGGAAGTAGGGAGGGCCTCCTATATTGTACAAATATCGGGCAGGTAGCGAAACTGTTCATTAAAATCAATGCCATAGCCAACAATGAATTTGTCCGGGACGGTGAAACCGAGGTAGTCAATAGACACAGGAATACGGTGGCGAGCTGGCTTGTCTAGCAAAGCGCAGAGCTTCAGGGAAGCAGGAGCCTTCTTTTTCAGGTAATCAAGTAAGAAGGAAATAGTAATGCCACTATCTACAATATCCTCGATTACGAGAACATCTCTCCCTTTTATTGGTGTTTTAAGCCCTTGAACCACTCTAACCTTACCAGAAGTCTCCTTACCGGCGCCGTAGCTGGAGAGCTTAACAAAATCGACTTCCAGAGGCAAATCAAGTTGACGGATAAGATCAGCCATAAAAACAAAGGAGCCTTTAAGTATACCGATGAGCAGAGGCTGCTTTCCCTGGTAATCGCAGTTGATCTCGCAAGCTAGCTTTGCCACAGCTTCAGCTATTTCCCTGCGGTTAATAAGAGTTTTAGGTTGTGGCTGAGAAACCATTATACTCTTTTTATCTAACCACTAAGTACGGTAACATGATTCGACCTCTGTTGTAGAACTAAATTTACAGGCAATTGCTCTGAGTATCCGACACTAGTCTTTCCTATTTGCTTTTGGCGGCGCTTTTTACTTTCCCTGGAACACTTCTGACTTTCCTGGGAGAGGCTAACCACACAAAAACAGTTGAGGCGCAAATAGAAAAATACATCAGAGGAAATGCCTGGGCATAGCTACCAGTGACATCGAATATATGTCCAGCGAACCAAGGACCGATAGCTCCACCAACCACAAAACAACTCATAACGATACCATTGATGACACCAAAATGCTTACCCTGGAATAGTTCAGCCGATATCACTGCCATCAAACCAGTACATATTCCATAGCCAAAACCAAACATAGTAGCGTAGAGATAGGGCATCCATGAATGGAGAGTATTTTGTGTCAACATAAGCACTACTATTCCTATCAGTACACTCATAGAGCCAATAGTAAAGGTCACTTCCCTTCCCACACGATCAGAGATAAAGGTGCATACACCACCTGTTGTTGCTGAAATGCCGAATATGGCCACTATCCCAGCAGCAAAGGTACTGGTATACCCCACATCAGTAAGATAGGCGACCTGGTGAACCAAGAAAGTGTAGCAGCACAAACCCAGGAATAGGCACATCAATATTAACCACCAAAAACGATACGCTTTCACTCCTCTGGCGGGAGTCCAATCTCGCGAGGCCCACTCTTTATCCATTACAAGCTCGTCTAAGTTTATTTCTTGACTTGCGGCACTCTCTTCGCCAGTGCCATCTACCACGAGTCCCTTGTCCTCAGGCCGCTGCCTTTGAAAGGCGGCTGCTAATGGAGCGACTATAACAGAAATGCCGGCAAGTACTAGAAAAGCTCCTTGCCAGCCCAAAATCAATATTAGATATTGCATTGCTGGTGCTAGCAGCGCGCTCGCTGTAACACCAGCGTTGAGAATACCCAGTGCCAGGCCACGCCTTTTAGGAAACCAATTGGCAATTACTGGCACATGGGGGATAAATCCAATAGCACAGCTCCCAAAGGCAGTAACCGCTATTAAGAGGTAAAGCTGCCAAATAGCGGCGATTTGGCTACAAGCAGCCAGGGCAAGGCCAAGCAAAATGGCTCCAATAGGAACTACCCTTCTTATACCAAACCTGTCAGTCAAATTTCCTACTAGAGGACAGCTTAAAGCATAAACAACGAGATTTATTGACAGTGCGGCAGCAGTTGCTCCCCTACCCCAACCAAAATACTCCAAAATGGCACCATAGAAAACGGAGAAGTTGTACCTTAATGAATAAGCAACTAACATAGACAAAAATGCCAGACCTATAACAATCCACCCATAGAAAATCAATGGTTGTTTCTTATTGTTCATCTGTCATCTTGTCTCAGGTTCAGCTTTTTCGTAGCTTTTGAGCTCAATCTGGGTCGATTGATTCTTAGCCAATCCAAGTTCGTCTTTTCTTTTAGGCCAGCTATTTATGATAACATAACCTCCATTTTTATGCTTTATAGTACCCTCATCTTGACTATCATTTTTTACCCTTGTATATTAGTTGAAGTAAGTATAGCCTCAATTAGTGTTGTTACCATTAAGTATCTACCAGTAAGGAATGAATATCAGTGTATGCAAGCTGGAACTTCGTCTTCCAGAAAACGAGTCTCTTAAAGGAAAGCGTCAGGTAATTCAATCTATCATTACCCGGCTGCAAAACAGGTATAATGTCTCCGTAGCCGAAGTTGATAACCAAGACTTATGGCAACGGGCTACTTTAGGTATAACATGTGTTAGCAACCACAGAAAACATGCCAATGAGATCCTATCCAGTGTGGTAAATTTTGTGGCTCAGAATTATCCTGACGTGGAGATGTTAAGCTCAGAAATAGAGGCTTTCTCAGCCTTTTGAGGTAAGGGGGGAGGCCCTCTACCCCTCCCACCTTATCTGGCGAGGGACGGATGGATGCTCGTGCCTTCATTAATTACCTTATCAGTTTGCCTAACTATAGACAGCAGATTATTCATACCCGGCGTATTCCATCCCAACCTGCTATATTCGGCAAGCTAGACAAGCCTATTAGTCGAGACCTTGAGACATGTCTGAAATCTATAGGTATATCTTCTCTCTATTGCCATCAGGCAGAGGCGGTAAACGCTACTTTTGCCGGCAAGAATGTAATAGTAGCTACACCGAGTGCCAGTGGCAAAACCCTGTGTTATCACCTGGCAACACTGGAAACAATCTTAAGCCACGGGAATAGCTGTGCCATTTATCTTTTCCCCACCAAAGCTCTGGCACAGGATCAGCTACGCAGCTTAAGAGAGATCGCCTGCCCCGAGCTTCTGCCTGAACAAGCAGTGGCTACTTTCGATGGCGATACACCGCAAGCTGAGAGGCAAAAGATAAAAAGGCTAGCCCGAGTAGTCCTTACCAATCCCGACATGCTTCATCTTGGCATCTTGCCCAATCATCAATCCTGGTCCAGGTTATTTCGTAACTTGAGGTATGTGGTAATAGACGAAGCCCATATCTATCGGGGTATTTTTGGCTCTCATGTAGCCAATGTTATGCGCAGGTTGCGGCGGATTTGTGCACTTTATAACGCCAAACCACAATTCATCTGCAGTTCGGCAACTATCGCCAATCCCCAGGAGCATGCGGAAAAACTTGTTGGCTTGCCTTTCCAGGCCATTGTTGAAGATGGCTCACCGCATGGTGAAAAGTACTTTGCCTTTTGGAATCCACCAACCATTGATGAAGCGAAAAGTACGCGACGGAGTCCCAACAGCGAAGCAGCCTTCCTTTTTAGCCAGCTAGTGGAAAACAATATTCGCAGTCTTGTTTTCGCTCGCACCCGCAAATTAACTGAACTTATCTACATCTATGCCCGGGAACAATTATCTCCTTCCCTGGCTTGCTTGATTAGTCCTTATCGTGCCGGCTATCTCCCCGGGGAAAGACGTCAAATTGAGCATAGATTCTTCAATGGTGAGCTTTTGGGATTAGTGGCTACTAATGCTCTGGAACTGGGGATAAATATTGGCGATTTAGAAGCCACAGTCCTGACTGGCTATCCCGGAAGTATCGCCAGCGCCTGGCAGCAGGCAGGACGCAGTGGGCGGAGCACAGGCACTTCACTGAGTTTCCTCATCGCTCAGGATAACCCCCTGGACCAGTATCTCATGCGCCAGCCCGATTTTTTCTTTAGCAAGAATTTTGATAATGCCCTGATTGACCCCGACAATCCTTATATTCTCAAACCTCATCTTCTCTGTGCCGCTTGGGAAAAACCTTTGGATGACGGAGATAAGGAATTCTTTGGTCTAATCCCTCTCCCTCGAAGGGAGAGGGACGAAAGGAGGCCCTCCCTTCCTCCCACTTTATCTGGCGCGGGACGTGAGGGTGAGCCTTCTTTGTTAGCTGAATTAGAAGAGGAAGGCACGTTGAGGAGACGCCAAGGAAAGTGGTA
>MNYE01000099.1 GCA_001873005.1 Dehalococcoidia bacterium CG2_30_46_9 | reverse complement strand
CAAATAGCTGGGACTACCAGACTCGGCTTTGGGGACTGCAATCTTCCCAACAATTTTCTTATAGAAAGCCATACCTTCAGGAGACATCTCAATAGCTATTGGAAGAACTAGGTTAGGTATCTTCTTTACCTCATCAATTAAAGCTGCTGTAGCCTTACCCTTCAATAGACCTTCACCTTTGATTACTACAGCACCAACTCTGACTGTACCATTTGGTTCACCAAACAATGTCACCACTGCAATTGGATTTCCCTTCGGGTCACGATATACAATACCATGTTGCTCATAGGATAATCCTGGTTTCCCTTTACCAAACTCTGATAAGATTCTTTGTTGAATCTCAGGTGGCATAGCGATACCAGTTATTTCATAAGGCATTTAGCCTCCCTTTGCTCTGGCTATCGCTGTCTTAAAGGCATTGTCCAGCTTCTCCCGGTACCCGATATCATCGATGGTATGGGCAAGAAACTCTGGCGAGTCGGAGACAAACTCCATCTCATCCTCAGGGTTGGGGGGAGAAGGCTTGGTGGGCTCGTTGGAGATAATGGCTGTCTGCATCTTCCCCCATATGCCCGGGTGTTTTTCAGCATAGTGTTTTCGGAGCCAGACGATTCTCTCAGGAAACTTGCCTTCCTCCAGCAGCTCCTTTGATGCACATTCTCCGCATATTCGGCAGCAAAACTTTCTCAGTGGGTCGCCCTCAGTCTCAGCTAGCAACTCTATAGTTTCGAGAGACAGCTCACCAGATGGTTCTCGCCATGTTGGTGCAGCTCTCATAGTAGGCGGCCGCTCGACTCCGGGCGTGTGCACTACATAAAGGTCACCAGTTTTTATGAACTCACCCCCCATGGCAGCAAGGGCCTCTGCCCAATAGTGGTCCGGGACTCTGAGAGGGTTAATCCCGCTTAGTCCGCTATAGATAAAGGTCTCTTTATCACTAAAGACATTGTTTCTCAAAACATAATCACAGAATTTATAGGGGTCGAAGGGTTTGAGCGCCGGTAATAGCTTCTCGCTAGTTTCTGGCATTTTTTCTATCCCTGGTGCCCATGAGCCAGTGATGTCGTTGCCTCTTGCATCATAGACTCCCCAGGTTACACCGTAAAGCCACGCCTTATCACCTGATTCAAATTCACGAAATCCACCCTCAACGAGCCTAAAGAAGCCTGGTCCCATCCCTAGAGGACGGTTTTTTTCTTCCTGCTTTTCGATTAAAGTCCTGTGTGTAACTCTAACCATGTATTGAATTTTCTCATCCCACTCTCCACCTTCCATTGGAGGAAGACCGGTACCAGCAAGGCATTTATCAATCCACCCCTCTAAATAGACTTTTCTATCACCCCAATCAAGCCAATAATTGATGGCTCTGGTATCGTTTTTATCCGGGACTTCGTTAATGAACCTGTCGATTTGTGCTTTTTCCTGGGTATTAAACGTTGATGGTGCGCCTTTCGGGAATGCTGAGGGGACATCGACTGGCATTAACTCTGCCGGGTTAGGATTCTCAGAAGTTGCTTCGTGTATGATTGAGGATCCCACAGTCTGGGGTATTCGCTTTTTAAGTATCTCGCCGGTCGCGGGATTCAGCCCCAGCTTTTTGACTCTCTGGTTTTCCTCATTAAAGGATTCCTCTGAAACAATATCACCAATGTGAAAGACAGTCTGGCCAGGGCTTAGCACTGTGACATATTTCGGGGCAGTAGTAGCCGCCAGATGCTTGTCGGGTTTTACCGCAAGCTGGCGGCCAGTGCTTTTTTTGATGTTGCCGGAACTGGAGCTGCCTTTTCCCTACTACGTTCTATTTCCCTAATACGTGCTAGTTCCCTCCTCGATGGCGCTCGTATGATTATGGCTAAGATAATGGCAACAGCACCGGCGACAGCGATTAGCTTGACCAGCGCACTAGCGATTGACTCAATCTTCACAATGCTAAAGGCGATGAGACCAATAATGAGAATGGGGACTATAAGTGGGATAATCGCTGCCCATTGAGGAGAACCTTTGGTTAGCACCAAGTCCGTGACGGCTATTTCCCCATCGAGGTAGGCTGAAGGATAGTTTACATGGAAGCCATTGGCAATAAGATTATTATAGATAGACTCGATTTCAGACTCAGATGGCAAGCTATTAGTGCATAGCTTGAGTCTAGCCCGCTCTCCAGTATTAAGGCTATCCTCCATGGCATTTAAGGCTAATGTCATGTCTTCCAGGTCATAACCGATAAGCTCCCTTGCCATATTACTCCTCCTTTCGCCGATATCAACTACACGCATCCTGGGGCCACAGTCACCTCAATTATGTGGATTGTGTGAGCCTCTGTCAACCACCGCTAGCTAAAGCAGGCAGTTCAATAGGTTGACACTCCCTAGCACTAAAGTGCAGGGAGTGTCAATCATTCTTTCCTGCACCACAAAAAGGGCACTTATCATATTCACTGGCTTCTACTTTCTTCGCTACCCAACTCTTCTTGCATTTACTGCATGTAAATTTTGCCATCTCCAGTTCTGGTTTATAATCGGTAGATTTGCCCAACGCATTTTCTGGATGCATCGCCAGGTCCAGGAGGTAGGCTCGCAACTTCACTATGTACTCAGCACCAGGCATACCCATTTCTTGAATGGCTGTAGCCAGGTCAGGGCGAGCCTCACCGATAAATTCCATAATCCTGACGGCACTAATGGTTTCGATCAATTCAGCGTTATCAGTGACTATGGAAAGGTTCATCCCTTCTAACGGTGGAAAAAGGTTTTGTTTGATTATCTCTGGAATATCCTCACTTTTTACGGGAGCGAGATAAGCCCTTATGCCCTTGACTATAGTGCCATGCATGGCCTCAATAAAAAACTCAAGGAGAAATCGGTTGCCGAATTTTGCCAGTCTCCGTTTCATTGGAGATAAAACCACCACTTTCATTTAACCTCCCCCTCGCCCGTATGATCTTCCTCCTCGCCCATATGAGACAGAGCCGTGGCTGCTTTGCTCAGCAAATCCTTGAAGGTCTGGGCTATCTCCACTCTCGTCTGATGGGCTTCTTCATCCTGACGCTGCTTGTCCCGGTGCTCCTCAAGTTTAATGAAGGTGCTAAGGTCAAGCACCATAGGTTTACCATCCTTATCGGTCACCTGAATTGGTGACAATTGAGATGTGGACGCGGGTGCGCTTTCACGCATGATGATTACTGGTTGGCCTGGTGCGACGTCTGTCACCTGACCAGTTGTTTTGTCTATTAAGTGGTAGGAAGAAGAAACACCTGCTGCCACTTTTGGCGTTTCCTTAATGATAACCAATGGACGTCCTGGTTCTATTTCCTGTACTTTCCCCTCACCGTCTACAAGGTAGCTGGGGCCGGTTCTCGTTGAGTCTGGAGGTATGATTAGAGGCTTACCAGCTTCCACTTCCTCTACAGAATAGCCTCCCTCCCCTGGCTTGACAACCCAGGATTTTCCTGCTGATTTCCCGTTTGTGACGCGGTCGACTATTTTTAGAATGTCATCGACTGTGGAAATGTTACTACCAGCCGCACCGGTATCTCTTCTCCTGCCTGCTCTTATTTTGGCCAGGTCAATTGCATCTTTGTAATCCATATCACCACTGCCCTCACCAACATTGACGGGGAGGTCATCTTCACTAAGTATATAGTCTCTCTTGCCAGTCTTCTCCTCCTTTTTCTCATCCACTTTCCTATCCTGCGTACTACTGAATTCGGCTGGCATATCGGCAGGAATAGGTTGATGCATCTTTCCCCGCCAGGCATTGAGCCAGCGCCCACGGAGGTCTTTCCGGATATCCATTTCTATCATCGCCTGGGCTACCCATTTTATATCCCTGAAGTCTCCATTCCACACATGGTCAGCTGTCAGTTTGATAAGTGACAGAGGAACTACTCCTGTTTGCCGGCCCAACTTCAGAAATTGCTGATACTCAGTAGTGGCCAAGGACTCCTCAGTCTCTTTAGTACCGAGCCCCGGCTCTTTCCCCGCACTCTCATCGAGATCCTTAAACTCTCCAAGACTTAGTGCTTCATCTCTCCCCTTATCAGTCAGGACATAATTATGGTCACCGGTATCCTGGAGCAATTCAGCCTTTACCCAATTGTCTAGCTGGCTCTGGAACTTGCGATAGCTCACTCCAACCTGCTCCTCCAGTTGAGCTCGAGACATAGGCCCGCTGGCCGCAGCCAGAATACCAAAAATCTGTGCTTTTGTTGCCATAGACACCTCCTTTAGCAATAATACTACTACGCATTAACAGGTTTTGTCAACAGTTTTACTAACAGTTTTACTAACAGTTTCACTTAGGGTGCCACCGTGGGTCTCCCGTTGACATTCCAGTAGGTAAACTGCTACGATAATACATACTGAAAGGATAAGATGGATTGGCTTGCTTTACTGGCACAGACGGCAGCAAAATTACCGCTCGAGCGTGTTTTTGTCAGGCACCCGGACAATAAAAAGAGGCTCAAAGAGCTCCAGGAAATCCTGGGCGGGTCCCACGCTGAACTAGCTGAATCTCCCCCCGAAGTAGCCACTACTACTGAAGAAGATAATTGGGGGGATCTTGAACCGCGTCAACAGAAGATACACCTGGCCTCAAGAGAAAGTGGTAGCTCAACTGAGGAAACCGTTGCCTATCAGAACCGTGAGATAGGCAAGCTCTTGCTACGCATGGAGAGGCACTACGCTCAAAGGCTGCGGATTAACGGTGTCCCTTGTGATTGCGGAAGCCAAAAACATCTTCTTGACCTGGAATCTCTATGTGAAGAGACTATTCCCATGGTGGATAATCCTGATATCTACTACCATATTATCGATTGGACCAAAGAGGTCGCCCCAAAAAGCACAGATGAGGCAACCAGGGGCGGCAAGTACGATACCGAATACCCTATGTTCTCCCGCCAGGCCAGAGACTTCAGAAAGGAGATAATCGGTAGCCTGAAACCATCTGCCCTGTTTACTAAGACACTTGAGGAGTTGCCCGGGTCAAGTTTTGTCCCTGAAAAATCTGTGTGAGGTGAGCCATGAATCTAATCTTATTCACCGGCAATGATTGTGACCCGTGCCACCAAGTAGAAGAATCATTCAAGCAGCATTTCAAAGAGGAACTTGACAGTGGGGAGGCTGAAGTAGTAAATTTAGATGAGGATGAGGGCGCGCAGCAATTCTGGATGGAGAATGAACTTCCTGTAGCTCCGATAGTGGTAGTTGTCTCTGACCAGAACAAGCTCGTTAGCGTTCTTGACCCGAGCGAGTTGCTGAAAAAGGCTTCACCGGCTGAAGCAGCCGTTAAGCCCCAGTAGGTCGAGCTGGGATAAAAAGAAATTTAATAAGGGAGGGATGACTAAAAATGCCAGCACCTTGGAAAAGAGTATCACCGGTAATGCCCGCAGTAGGTCAGATCCAGGCAGTTCAGGCAAAGAAACACGTAACCGTGTTTAGCCGTTCGCCTAGCGCTCCCGGTGCAGGAACACCCAAAATCAAGAGCGCCTTTACAGCATGTGCTGCCACCACCATCGGCATCGAGAAGCGTGGTGATAGGAATATCAAGATGAAGGACTGCATGGAAGCTAAGGGGCTGAAGACTGGTGTCTATCACAAGAAGTCCCGGGCTAAGGTAGGGTCACCGCTTTTCGGTAAGGTCTATACCTATGGTGCCGGGGCCTAAAGCCTGATACACCTGACAAAAACAAAGAGGCCAGCTTTTCGGGAGCTGGCCTCTTTGTTTTATGGAAGCAGGCAAGTTCGGGACCGATAAATTGGTCTGACCAAAGTTAAGAAAAAATTGACCAAATAGTTGACTCAGGCACAAAACCATTAGACAACTGTTCAGAACAAACCAAGCCCCCCTTAAAATTTCAATGCCAGCCCACAGAAACAACCTAGCTTGATATAAAACACCCCAAAAGCTAGAAACGAAAAAACAGGGGGGAATTACTGGCATTCATTAATGGCGTTTAACCTTTCCTGGAAGGATGAACGATACTCATGATCACTGATTGCGGTAGCAGATTAAGGATGCCCGCCTTATCCCGGATCTCAATGTCGTGTTCTTTCTCCCAGCAAGGGAG
>MNYE01000033.1 GCA_001873005.1 Dehalococcoidia bacterium CG2_30_46_9 | reverse complement strand
TGATATATACTGCGGACAACATCGTGCTGAATACTAGCCAAAAGAGCCTGAAATAGGGCATGTCCCTCTTTCTTATAAACTACCAATGGATCTTGCTGGCCAACGGCTTGCAGACCTATACCTTGACGCAAATGCTCCATAGCAGTGAGATGTTCCATCCATAAACTATCAATAACTCTGAGCATTACCAAACGCTCCAGTAATCGCATATTATCAGCGCCTATCTCTTGTTCTCGTTGATTATAAAGTTCAATGGCGTAGTCGCCTAATTTCTCCGTAATTTGTTCACTATTGAGCTCTGAAAAGCCATCGCTTCTGAATCGTGGAGACAAAGGCAAGATGGCAGATATATCTTCAAGCAAGCCAGACAAATTAGATTGCTCCGCTTCACCCTCTTGGGCAGGCAAGCCTGCCCCTACGCTTGCAATGGCGTTGCTGAAGTGACTGGTTACCAGGCTTTGGATTTCGTCGTGTATCATGGATATTATGTTTGTTTTGAGGTCAGCACCACTCAGTATTTTCTTCCTTTCAGCATAAATCACTTCACGATGCTTGTTGACCACATCGTCGTATTCCAACAAGTGCTTCCGAATATCGAAATGGTAACCTTCAATCTGTACCTGAGCATTGGCTATCGCCTTGCTTATCAGCGGGTGTTCGATAGGCGTGTTCTCATCCATTCCAGCCCACTGCATCAGTCCTTTGACGCGATCACCACCGAAGCGACGCACAATTTCATCTTCTAAAGAGGCATAAAAACGAGAGCTGCCGGGGTCTCCTTGCCTGCCTGCTCTACCTCGAAGCTGATTGCCAACACGCCTGGCTTCATAATGTTCAGTACCAAGAATGTGTAAGCCCCCAAGTGCCACCACCTTATTGTGCTCCTCAAGCCACTCCTTAGGGTCACGCCCTTCAGGGTTGCCACCGAGTATGATATCTACACCTCGACCTGCCATTTGTGTGGCTATGGTTACTGCTCCCAGACGCCCTGCCTGGGCAATTATCCCTGCCTCCTTTTCATGATTCTTGGCATTTAATACCTGATGAGGTATGCCTTTCTTGGTTAGCAAATCTGACAGCCGCTCGGACTTCTCAATGGAGGTTGTGCCAACAAGAACAGGTCTTCCCTGGCTGTGCGATTGCTCAATTTCCTTGATTACAGCTTTGAATTTCGCCTCTTCGTCCTTATAAATCTGGTCAGGATACTCAGTGCGAATCAATGGTTTGTTTGTAGGTATGACTAAAACCTCTAGTTTATAAGTCTTGTAAAGCTCTTCGGCTTCGGTAGTGGCAGTCCCCGTCATACCCGCCAATTTCTGGTACAGGCGAAAATAATTCTGAAAGGTGATAGTAGCCAGGGTGACACTTTCTTGTTGTATCTTCACCTTTTCCTTAGCTTCTATTGCTTGATGTAATCCCTCAGAATATCGCCGGCCGAACATCAATCTGCCGGTGAATTCGTCCACAATGATAACCTGCCCATTCTTAATCACATAATCACGGTCCCTGTTAAACAAAGCATAGGCTTTAAGTGCGCTCTCCAAGTATTGGGTGAGAAAATAGTTGGCGGGGTCATATAGGCTAGCTCCTTTGAGCAGACCGGCTTTTTTCAGCGTTTTCTCTATCTTGGTGATCCCAGTATCGGTAGGACTGGCGGTGCGCGTCCTTTCATCAATAGTGTAATCCTCGTCTTTGACAAGACGGGAAACAACTTGGGCAAAGGTATAATACTTCTGTGTTGCCTCTGCGGCGGCTCCGCTGATAATTAGTGGAGTTCTGGCTTCGTCAATGAGAATATTGTCAACCTCGTCAATAATGGCATAGTTTAGGGGACGTTGCACGCATTGAGATAAATCCAAGACCATGTTGTCTCTGAGGTAATCAAAGCCAAACTCGTTATTGGTGCCATAGGTAATATCCGCCTCATAAGCCTGACGGCGGGTTATAGGGCGAAGATGCCTCCATTTTGGGTCCCCGGAGTCATAGGCTCCATCATAGATATAGGAGGGGGCGGTTTGGCCCGGAGATTGCTGAGCGTTAATGCACGCCACGCTTACTCCTAGAGCGTAGTAAATAGGACCCATCCAGTGACAATCACGTCTGGCGAGGTAATCGTTGACCGTGACCAGGTGGCAACCTTTTCCGGTAAGGGCGTTAAGATAAAGTGGTAAAGTAGCCACGAGAGTTTTTCCTTCACCAGTTTTCATCTCGGCTATCTTGCCTTGGTGAAGAATAAGACCCCCCATTAACTGGACATCAAAATGTCTCTGCCCTATAGTGCGCTTAGCCGCTTCCCTAACACTAGCATAAGCCTCAGGGAGAAGCTCGTCCAGGAGGCTTTCACCATCTTGCAGCCGAATCTTGAACTCATCAGTTTTAGCGCGAAGCTCGGCATCGCTAAGCCTTTCAAGTTCAGGTTCAAGCGAATTTATGCGCTCAACTATGGGCTGAAGGCGCTTTAGCTCCTTTTCGTTAGAATCAATCAGGCGGCTAATCCACTTGAACATTTTTGCTTATCTTATAGTTGACTGTGTAAACGTTCGCGCAAATTTCTTTTGTCATTGCGAGCGAAGCGAAGCAATCTATTCAATCTTATCTTGAGATTGCTTCGTCGCCATGCTCCTCGCAATGACACAGCGGAGCTATTTCTGCTCGACGCAATACTCAAATATCTCTGCCGTAGATAACCGCTCATTTACCTTCCTCAGGTGTTGCTGGCTTCTTTTGGAGTGCAACTTCCTTCCGCTGCCATTCAATCCAAGCCACAAGCCTATCCCATTCTACCGCGGTGAGGTCGATATCATATCTGTCTTGTTGAATATCTTTGAAGTAAAACCATATCCTAACCCCGCCATCCGGTTTTGCCTCTGCCATAATATCTGCTTGAGACCATTTGAATGAGCCTGTTACCCTGAGCTTGTCCATATCAATACCTCCTTCACCAAATTTTTTCCATGACACGGGCGGCAATTTCCTTCTACTCAAACATAGCTCCCACAGATAAGCCGGTGTGAATTCTGTGGATAGCTTCACCGAGAAGTGAAGCCACCGAAAGCACAGTAATCCTGTCCAATTTCTTATTGCCGTTGACAGGTATAGTATCGGTGACTACCACCTCTTTTACCGGACTCGATGCTATTCTCTCGATAACTGGCCCAGAGAAGACGGGATGGGTACAGCAGGCATAAACTTCTGTGGCCCCGTGTTCTAATAGAGTATTCACGACCCCAATTAAAGAAGCGGCAGTATCAATTTCATCGTCAACAGTTAAGGCGCGCATTCCTTTTACCTCACCAATTACATTTAAGGTTTCAGCGGCTTCAATGTTTCCTATGCGCCTTTTCTCAATAATAGCCAGAGGAGTTCCTAGCTTAGCAGCTAAATCACGTGCCCGCTTGGAGATGCCAATATCGGTAGCTACCACTACCAGATTATCTATAGCTTTCTCATGGAAATAGCGGCTCAAGATAGGGAGGGCAGTTAGCTCATCAACAGGTATATTGAAAAATCCTTGTATTTGAGGTGCATGGAGATCAATAGTAAGCAGTCTGTTAGCCCCAGCGGTAGTAAGCAAATCAGCAATCAAGCGAGCTGTGATAGGCACCCGCGGCTGGTCTTTTTTATCGGTTCTACCATAGCCATAGTAGGGAACGACAGCAGTGATTCTTCCGGCTGAAGCTCGCTTAAAAGCATCAAGCATTATTAATAACTCAACCAGGCTTTTGTTAACCGGGGAACAAATTGGCTGGATAACAAACACATCCCGTTGGCGAACATTCTCCATGATGCGAACAAAGATATTCTCGTTGCTGAATTCAAAAACCTCGGCTTTGCCTAAAGGTATACCGAGATAATCACACACAGACCTTGCTAAAGCTGGATGGGCATTGCCAGTGAATACTCTTAATTCATCCATTAATGCTCCCCTTTGTATATTCTCCTGCCACCCCAGGGATGGGAAAACGCTGGCACATTTCCTTCACTTCTTGACAGACTTGCTTCTGAATGCGCTCGTCTCCAGGGTGAAAAATTACCTTAGTTATGAGCGCGGCGATATGTTTCATCTCCTCCACACCAAAACCCCTGGTGGTTAGTGCTGGGGTACCTAATCTAATACCACTGGTAAGATGTGGTGGCTTAGGGTCGAAGGGAATGGTATTTCTATTGACCAAGATGCCTGCTGCTTCCAAGGCTTCCTCAGCTTCTTTGCCACTTATCCCCCGGGGAGAAAGGTCAACAAGAACTATATGATTATCGGTACCTCCGGAGATAATTCGCATTCCATAATTTTGCAACTCAGCGGCCAGAACCTTGGCATTCCTTAATATAGAGAGCTGATAATCGATAAACTCTGGCTGCATAGCCTGATAAAAGCATACAGCTTTGGCGGCGATAATATGCATCGCGGGACCACCTTGTATTCCGGGGAAAACTGCCGCGTCAATAGCCGAAGCTAAGTCTTCATTACATAAGATAAAGCCACCGCGGGGGCCTCGTAATGTTTTTTGTGTAGTGGAAGTAACTACTTCGGCGTAAGGAACGGGAGAAGGATGCAGCCCAGCAGCCACCATGCCTGCGATATGAGCCATGTCAGCCAGCAACTTAGCACCTACTCTATGAGCTATATAGCTAAAGCGTTCAAAATCAATGGTGCGGGGATAAGCACTTGCTCCGGCCACGATAAGTTTGGGTTTGCATGCTAGAGCCAATTTTTCTATCTCATCATAGTCAAGCATTTCAGTTTTCGCATTTACCCCATAGAAAATAAAGTTATACCACCTCCCGGAAAAATTGACCTTTGAGCCGTGGGTGAGATGTCCCCCATGACTGAGATCCAAGCCCATAACAGTGTCACCGTGTTCCAATAGAGCTGAATAAGCGGCCATATTAGCTTGACTCCCACTATGGGGCTGGACATTAGCATGCTCAGCCTGGAACAGTTTTTTAGCCCTCTCTATGGCTAAAGTTTCAATTGCATCTGCATAAATACAACCACCATAATAACGATGTTTGGGATATCCTTCAGCATATTTATCAGTCAAGAGGCAACTTTGCGCCTCGAGCACAGAAGGATGGGCATGGTTTTCTGAAGCAACAAGATTTATAGTGTTTGTCTGTCTTTCCGTTTCAAGCTGAATGATTCGAGCTACTTCACTATCGCATTGTGCTAGCAAAGACGTCTTGTATACTTTCACATCATCGATATAATATTACTTATTTTCGTTAGTAGTCAATAGGAAAGGCAAAGCGAATTTTCCATGGGTAGTAACTAAATTGATTTAAAGTAGGTTTAAAGTTTCAAAAATTTTTTCCATCTAAGCCAACACGAGCTTGACAAAAATTAGTGTAGGGTTTAGAATATGCTTGTCCTAGAGAGAACCTTAACAACTGAATAGTGGAAGGAAAGTTTTAATGGAGAGCTTGATCCTGGCTCAGAATGAACGTTTGCGGTGTGCCTTATGCATGCAAGTCGAACGAAGTTGTGGTTTTCGGATTGCAACTTAGTGGCGAACGGCTGAGTAACACGTAAGTAACCTACCTCGAAGTGGGGGATAACCTGTCGAAAGATAGGCTAATACCGCATGCGGTAATTAAGCATATGCTTGATTACTAAAGCTGCAAAGCGCTTTGAGAGGGGCTTGCGTCCGATTAGCTAGTTGGTGGGGTAACGGCCTACCAAGGCAATGATCGGTAGCTGGTCTGAGAGGATGATCAGCCAGATGGGGACTTAGACACGGCCCCAACTCCTACGGGAGGCAGCAGCAGGGAATCTTGGGCAATGGGCGAAAGCCTGACCCAGCGACACCGCGTGAGGGAGGAAGGCCTTCGGGTTGTAAACCTCTTTTATCGGGGAAGAATTCTGACGGTACCCGAGGAATAAGTCTCGGCCAACTACGTGCCAGCAGCCGCGGTAATACGTAGGAGGCGAACGTTATTCGGATTTACTGGGCGTAAAGCGGGTGTAGGCGGTTCTTTAAGTCAGGTGTGAAATTTTCTGACTTAATCAGAAAGGGTCATCTGATACTAGAGAACTTGAGGGCGGCAGAAGGAAATGGAATTCTCGGTGTAGCGGTGAAATGCGTAGATATCGAGAAGAACACCAGTGGCGAAGGCGATTTCCTAGGCTGTTCCTGACGCTGAGACCCGAAAGCGTGGGGAGCGATGCGGATTAGATACCCGCGTAGTCCACGCCCTAAACGGTGGACACTAGATATGGAAGGTATCGACCCCTCTCGTGTCGAAGCTAACGCTTTAAGTGTCCCGCCTGGGGAGTACGGCCGCAAGGCTAAAACTCAAAGGAATTGACGGGGGCCCGCACAAGCAGCGGAGCGTGTGGTTTAATTCGATGCTACACGAAGAACCTTACCAGGACTTGACATGCTAATAGTAGGAATCCGAAAGGAGGACGACCTGTATCCAGTCAGGAATTAGCACAGGTGCTACATGGCTGTCGTCAGCTCGTGCCGTGAGGTGTTGGGTTAAGTCCCGCAACGAGCGCAACCCCTATCCTCTGTTGGTCGTAAGACCT
>MNYE01000130.1:3694-6027 GCA_001873005.1 Dehalococcoidia bacterium CG2_30_46_9 | reverse complement strand
GCTAGCCTAGCTAATAATTTCGTCAAGCTTCAGGCTAATGTCCAGGGCTTTGACTGAATGGGTGAGGACACCAACTAAGACAAGGCCCACGCTAGCTTCGGTTATAGCCCGAGCTTTCCACTGAGAGCTGTTCTAAACTCACTTCAGGGTTAAAAAGCTCCTGCGAACACTCTAAGCCCCATATACCCGGCAAGGGATACCTCGCAACTGAACTGAGCCCAAAGTAGGCTCATAGGGCGGGTCACTCCTGGTAAGCACATTAAGATTGGATTCTTTCCAACGATAAAAGCTTCCCGAATCTTCTGGGAACCACCAACCATAGGAAGCGACCACCAGTCGTGGGTCAAGCTCAGCGTCTAGCAAAAGTTTTTGCTTTATCTTGCCCGATCTTGTTTCGATATAAATCCAATCACCTTGTTTGAGTCCAGCTTTGTGGGCAACCTCGGGGTTCAACTCCACTACTGGCTCAGTTTTTATCCTTCGCAGGCTAGCAATGTTCCGATGTGCCGAATGAACAAAAGGCTGCTCCTTAGCGCTGGTTAATAAGAGGGGATATTCAACCGTTGGCTTGTCAAAGCGAGACAACTCCTGATAAAACGGCAACGGATCATAACCGAGATCCTCCAGCTGCCTAGAATATATCTCTACCTTGCCGGAAGGGGTTCTAAAGCCATTCTTCTCATATCGTCGATATTCCTTTTCCCCTCTGAGCAGCCTCTTTTCCTTTAATTCCTCAAAGGAAAGACCGCTAGGCTGGAGAATCAGATCCAGAGCCTCTCTTTCAGTATCCCAGAAGTATTGTTTCAGCCCTAGCCTTTTAGCTAGTTCATTTACTACTTGCATGTCCGACCAGCATTCTCCTGGCGGGTCAACGAGTTTCGGGTAAGCTAGGATAGCTCCATAAACAGCCGGATAAGGAGCTATCTCATCATATTCACAAACAGCAGCAGCAGGAAGGACCATA
Organism: Dehalococcoidia bacterium CG2_30_46_9; assembly: GCA_001873005.1. GTDB lineage: Bacteria > Chloroflexota > Dehalococcoidia > GIF9 > AB-539-J10 > CG2-30-46-9. Next base: position 5,063 of record MNYE01000130.1, on the reverse strand, counting down.
TCAGCAATAGCCGCCGTGGGTGTCAGGAAAAGGTCTGTTACCACAATGAAATCAAGCTTCATCAAAGCTTGGTAGGTTTCAGTAGCATTAGGGTAAGTGAGAAGGGGGTTGGTGGCAAAGAATAATCCTGCCTTTACAGGATAAGGCTTTTCTTCCAGGATGGCTTTCACTAGCGATTGTCGGGGGATAAAACCAGACCTTGTTGCCAATTTGAACTCGCTTCCAATTGGCTTCACCATTTTTCTGGGGGATTCTCGGAGCAGCATAAAACGTCCAGGACTGGTTACAGGAGGAGGTGCTATGAATACTTCACCTCCAGGAATGTCTAGATTCCCAGTAATGGTACGCAGGATGGAAATCGCTCGGGAGGTCTGAAAGCTATTTGTGGTATGATCCAAGGCATTCCCCCACTGAATAGTAGCAGGTTTAATACTGGCATATAGTTTAGCTGCCTCTTCGATTTGCTCCTGAGGCACCCAGGTTGCCCTCTCTACATCTTGAAGGTCAAAGCTCTTAATATGCTCTTTTAATTGCTCAAAACCAAGGGCCCAGCGGGCGACAAAGTCATGGTCATAAAGCCCCTTTTCGATTATTACTTTCATTAACCCCATAGCCAGAGCGCCGTCGCTTCCCGGTCGAGGTTTAATCCAAAGATTAGCCTTTGAAGCTATCTCTATTTTTCTGGGATCAATCACTATTAGCTTGGCACCATTTTCTAAAACGGAATTAAACCTCCTTGGATCCATATAACTACCGCGGGTACCGAAAAGGTTACAGCCCCAAATCACTATCAAGCCCTGTAGATATTCCTCATCAGCAATACAGGCTGAACCAAAGGTAAAGGTAGAGGCAAGTTGTCGGGGTATATGACATAGATGCCCTGGTGTAGCCACATTGGGAGTCCCGAATGCACTGGCAAGTCTCTGAACGAAGGCAATCTCCAACCCTTTAGGATCACCCAAACCAAAAGCAACCGACTCAGGGCCAAATTTCCTCTTTATTTCCTGCAACTTTTTCGCAATGGTGTCCAGGGCTTCATCCCAAGAAATCCGCTCCCATATCCCATCACCCCTTGTTCCTTTCCGTTTTTGGGGATACTGGAGCCGATCAGGATGGTTCAGAATTTCTGGAAGTGCAAGTCCTTTGGCACAGGGAGTGCTTTTAAGGCCACTCTCCTTATCCGCTGCTACGTGGAGAAGTTTTCCATCCTCAACTGTGGCCTTGAGGCTGCATCGGTCAAAGCATAAGCGGCAGAAAGTGTAAAATTCCTCTGTTTTCATCTTTTCCTCCTTTCTTGTTTATCCAAGCTCCAGGCTGATATCTAAGGCTCTGGCTGAATGAGTAAGGGCGCCTATCGAAATGAAATCAA
>MNYE01000130.1:0-3617 GCA_001873005.1 Dehalococcoidia bacterium CG2_30_46_9 | reverse complement strand
GATTTTACTGCCTCACGCATATCTTCTAAAGACATATTGTCGAGCATAATGATGTCTGCTCCAGCCTCAGCAGCTTCCTCAGCTTCTTGCACTGTCTCAACTTCTACCTCGACTTTGAGCCGCGGTGACGCATTTTGCCGAGCCCTGGCTACGATCTCCTTGATATTCAATCCCTGACTGCGAAGAGCTGCTAGATGGTTATCTTTAATAAGAATGCCATTACCTAAATTCATGCGGTGATTTTCGCCGCCACCAACTTTGACGGCATACTTTTCCAATAACCTTAAGCCGGGTGTAGTCTTTCTGGTATCCATAATGCGCACCGACAATCCTTTAACCGCTTCCACATAGCGATTTGTCTCTGAGGCAATGCCACTTAGCCTCTGGAGGAAGTTCAGAGCTGTCCTCTCGGCTTTAAGAATGCTGGAAATTCGACCGCGTACCCTGGCTATTATGTCTTCCGGCTGAACTTTACTACCATCTTGAATTAAGACTTCTACTCCAAGTTCGGGGTCAACTCGTAAAAAAACTTCTTTAGCTACCTCCACACCCGCCAGAACACCGCTAGCTTTGGCTACGAGACATGCCCTCCCATGTTGATTATGAGGAATAAGAGCCTCAGTGGTGATATCACCCCAGGAAAGGTCTTCAGCTAAAGCATGGTTAACAACTTTTTGTCCTGAACTTAATTCAGGATGAACTTGGTTTAACATTGTGCCTGAAAGTTATATGCCTTTGCCACTCAGGCCTTACTTTGGGGAAATCGGTGCGGAAGTGGGCGCCGCGGCTTTCCTCGCGAAGTAAAGCTGCCTCTATCATTAGTCTGGCACATAATACTAAATTTTTTAGTTCATAAGAAGGACGGTCACTGGGTTGCGGGAAGGGGAGGCCCTCCCCTCCTCTCCCCTTATCTGGCGAGGGACGCCACGTTGCCACAATATTTACTGCCTCCTTAAGCCCTTCACCAGAGCGAATGATACCTACCTTATCCCACATAAGAGATTGTAAATTGGGCAGATTAAGTGGCGGCACATGTGGCAGGAATTTACGCTCAGGAAGGGAATAAAATTGAGAGGGAGGCGAGGGACGATTAAAGAGGAGGCCCTCCCCTCCTCCCACCTTATTTGGTAAGGGGCGTGAGGTAGTAGTTCTCTGCACTACCCGCTTGCCAAAAACAATTGATTCCAGCAATGAATTCGAGGCCAGCCGATTAGCTCCATGCACTCCGGTGCAAGCGACTTCGCCAGCGGCAAACAGACCTAAAATGTTTGTCTCACCCCAACTGTTTGTCTTAACCCCGCCCATAAGATAGTGAGCTGCTGGAGCTACAGGAATAAGCCCTCTGGTGATATCCAAACCGTGATCAAGACAAAAACGATAGATATGGGGGAAGCGAGTAGTAATTAATCGAGGAGGCAAATGGGTCATATCCAGGAAAACCCTGTCGCTGCCTGTTTTCTTCATTTCATAGACGATGCTTCTGGCTACTACATCCCTTGTTGCTAACTCTGCCTCAGGGGTGTAATCGGGCATAAAGCGATAGCCTTCAACATTTCTTAGTATGGCACCTTCCCCCCTTACCGCTTCACTGATAAGAAAGGGAGCTACCCCGGGTAAACGGAGAACAGTAGGATGAAACTGGAAAAATTCCATATCAGTTATTTCTGCTCCAGCCTCAAAAGCCAAAGCTATGCCGTCTCCAGTAACCACATCGGAATTTGTGGTATATTTAAACAAATGCCCGGCACCACCAGTAGCCAGAATCAGAAATTGGCAACCATACTCTTCTATAGAAGCCGTTCTTAAGTCGAGAGCTCTTACTCCCTTAACCTTGCCATTTTCTATTAAGATTTGGCTAGTCAAGCAATGCTCTAAGACCAAGACCTTGTTGGAGCGTGCCTGGCGACTTAAAGTAACCTCAATATGCTCCCCGGTGGCATCCCCACCAGCATGGATAACGCGTGAGACGCTATGAGCAGCTTCTCTAGTCAAAGTAATTTGACCATTTAAGGTATCAAAGGGGACTCCAAATTTGATCAAGTCAGCAATGCAGTCAGCAGCCTCTCCTGTCAAAATGCTCACTGCCTCAGCATCGCACAAGCCATTTCCGGCGGCTATAGTATCCTTAAAATGAAGCTCAGGGGAGTCATCTTTGCCTACGGCAGCAGCAATGCCACCTTGAGCGTATTTGGTATTGCAGTCGTCTATGCTGCCCTTAGTTAGGACAAGGACACTGCCTTGTTTTATAGCCAGTAAGGCAATGTAGAGCCCAGCAATGCCACTGCCCACTATAATATAATCATAGCTCATTTTTGCGCTCCTTCCAAACCCAGTAATTTACCAATCTTCTTACTGCTCTTGCCGCCCTATCAGGCGAAGGGAAAACGGGTACACCTTCACTGACAATATGTTTTCTCATCTCAGCAATAGCACTCCACCTCCAGCTCTCCATGTCAGATAAGCCAATTTCACCCGTTTCAATAACACACACTACAGGCTTGCCTTCCTTCTTAATTGCCAGAACACCATCTAAAAGGTCTCTAGCTCTTGTTTCCTGCCATATATCCTTGGGATAAGGGTCATCTTGAGTCATATTGGCAACTAAAACATCAAATTTGTCTTCATGGCTAATCATCAGCAGCAAATTCATGGCTGAGAGAGGTACATTTTGAAGAATAGAGGCGTCTACGGGATTTCTGAGCCAATCCCAGACCTGGGGAACTTTCTCTTTAAGTTTCTCTCTCACCTTCAGGGATAGGTCTGGCACCTCGAAATCTTCCTCTTCCCACACATCAGCCGAGACTACACTTTTCCCGCCTCCGCCTCCAGCAATAACCACCTTTCTTCCCCTGACAGGAGGTAGGAAGGTAAAAGCTACAACTTGGTCTATCAGCTCCTGAAAGTTATAAACCAGGGTAGCACCGTGTTGCTTTAACATCGCTCTCCAAACTTCAAGGGAGCCCGCCAGTGATGCTGTATGGGACAATGCTAATTTTACCCCGGCTCTTCCCCTTCCTCCCTTAAGGATTATAACTGGTTTCTTTTTTGTGGCGTATGATAAAGCCTGGATAAACTTCCTCCCATCTTTAACACCCTCAATGTAGGCAGCAATTATCTTTGTTTCAGGATCCTGAGCAAAATAGTATAGTAACTCAGTTTCGTTAATATCCAAAGCATTGCCATAGCTTATCACTTTACTGAAGCGCACGCCTCTCAAAGCAGCGTAGCGAACAAATTCCCCTGCTCCTCCACCACTTTGGAAAAATCCTCCAACAGGTCCACCTTCCTTTGGCAGGTTGTGGTTAAAGGAGAGTCCGATTTTGGGGTTGTAGATACCCATACAATTTGGACCCAGAATTCTAATGCCGAGATTTCTAGCTTTTTCCAGGATTTCATATTCAAGCCTTGTTTCTTTATCCCTTCCTGTCTCACTCATTCTCGCCGTAAAGAGGTGGATAAGCTTAACATTTTTGTATTTACAATCTTCAAGAAGAGTTAAGATTCCTTCGGCAGGTACACAGCAGATAACATAGTCCAAGTTTGACTCGGGAATGTCTGTCACATTGGGATAGGCCTTAAGACCAAGAACCTCGCCCAATGTCAGGTTCACAGGATAT
>MNYE01000082.1 GCA_001873005.1 Dehalococcoidia bacterium CG2_30_46_9 | reverse complement strand
GTTCAAGCCAAAAGCGGAGACGCTATAGATTCAGCTAAAGAGGAAATAACTAACCTTTTACGTCAGCGTCATCATCTCAGGGAAGGGGAAGAAGAAGACTTCACTGTTATGAGCATGGAGGCTATAAGCAGTATTGCTGGGCAAATACTGGGAATAGTCCAGCTTGTTCTTGCTGCTATAGCTGGTATTTCCTTACTGGTTGGTGCTATTGGCATAATGAATATCATGCTGGTTTCGGTAACCGAACGTACCAGGGAAATTGGTCTGCGAAAGGCAGTAGGAGCCAAACGTCGAGACATTTTGATGCAGTTTCTCACTGAATCTGCCACGCTAAGCTTTTGTGGTGGCGCTATAGGTGTGGCTCTTGGATGGCTCATAGTTAAAATTGCGTCCGTCGTAGCGGCAAATTTTGGATTTGCTTTCTCGGCCATGGTTTCAGGTGATGTTATTGCCCTGGCAGTGGGAGTATCAATCTTGGTTGGAATTGTCTCTGGTATTTACCCCGCAATTCGGGCAGCACGTCTTGACCCTATTGAAGCACTGCGCCATGAATAGCAAAAGAAAGTCAAAGATCTGTACCAATGTCATTCCGAACTTGTTTCGGAATCTCACCCCGAACTTGTTTCGGGGCAGAGATGCTGAATCAAGTTCAGCATGACAATATTGTTGAGTTTTGCATGTTTATGTTTGATTTTTGATATTTGCCAGCATTTTACCTTCGGTTAGTAACTTTTTTACCTTTTCCTCACTTTCAGCTTCGGCATAAATGCGTAACAATGGCTCTGTGCCTGAGAGGCGAATAAGCAGCCAAGAATCGTCAGCGAGGAGGAAGCGAAAACCATCGGTGGTATCTACGCTGGTCACTTTGACTCCAATTATGGCATTGGGAAAAGCAGAAGCAAGCCGGCTCACAAGTTTCTCACGCCGGCTCGCAGAGATAGGAACATCCACTCGGTCGTAGTAATGAGGCCCCACCTTACTGTAAAGGTAATCCAGAAGTTGCGATGGTGTTTTACCTGTTTTCAGCATGAAGTCAAGGAAATAAAGCCCAGCCAGAATACCATCCCTTTCCGGAATATGACCACGAAAACCGTAGCCACCGCTTTCTTCACCACCAATAAGGGCGTTTTTCTGTAACATCAAAGGAGCCACATACCTAAATCCCACCAGCGTTTCATAAACAGGGACACCAAAAATCTTCGCTAAAGAAAAAAGCATGTTGGTAGAGGTCAGTGTCTTGATTATGGCTCCTCGTTCACCACGAATTTCTAAGAGGTAGAGACAGAGCAGGGCAAAAATTTGATGCTGATTTAGGAAGTTTCCCTTTTCATCTATGATACCGATGCGGTCAGCATCTCCGTCAGTAGCTAAACCAACATCGGCTTTTTGCTCCACAACCAACCGGGAAAGTCTTGCCAAGTTTCTAGCAATTGGCTCGGGCTGTATTCCCGGAAACAAAGGATTTCTTTCGGCGTTAATTTCACTGACCTCCATATTGCCGCCCTGAAGCAGCATTTTAAAATAACCAGCGCCGGCCCCATACATAGAGTCAATGATTATCTTCAACCTGTGTTGGCGCAATTCTTCTATAGCCTGTCCTGAACTTGATTCAGGGTTAATAAGCTGGTTCAGGTGTTTGAAGTAGGCAGAGGAAGGATCTAAGTAATCAACCACTCCTCGCTTGAGGGCTTTCTCCAGGGGAAGTCTTTTTACACTTGGAGAAGTAGTGCGAGGCTTTAGCCTCGTGCTGAGGGCAGCGATGTTTTCTTCTATCTCACTGGTGACCTCACCCGGGGCGCTGGCACCATCTTGTGTTCTATATTTGATTCCGTTCCACAAGCCTGGGTTATGACTGGCAGTAATAATGATAGCACCGGCGGACTTGGTAGCCAGAACAGTATAACTTATTACCGGTGTAGGAGTTGGCTTAAGGCACAAATGAATTTTAATGTCATTACCGGCAATCACTTCAGCGGCGGTGGCAGCAAAGTCTTCGGAAGCAAAACGAGTATCATAGCCAATGACTAGCCCCTTCGATGTAAGCCCGCTTTGCTTAAGATAATGTGCTATTCCTTGAGCACAAATACGGACATTATCGAAGGTAAAATCTTCAGCAATAATTCCCCTCCAGCCATCAGTGCCGAATTTAATACTCATACTCCTCTTTCCTCCTCTATATTTTTCCAATATTTTAACACTAGTTCAGGGCTTATGTCACCCTGAGTAGTTGCCCAATTTATTGGGCTTTCCCGCCTGATAAATCAGGCAACTACAGATTCTTCGCGGAGTTTACCCTGAAGTTTCTTTCAGGGCTCAGAATGACAGCAGGGTGAGTAGTTACAATACCACAAGAATAACAAGGGGAAGGAAGGACTCTGTGCCTCACTTGTCCTTTATCAAGAATTTGCCAATCGTATCCAGTAAGTCCTGTAAGCTGAATGGCTTGGTTATATATCCGCTAGCACCTACTTCCTTGCTAAGCTTCTTGTTGAGTTCATAGCCTACGGCGGCGAGCATAACCACAGGGATTGTCTTGGTACCCTGGCCCGTTCTAATTGTATGGCAAGCGCTATATCCATCCATCCGTGGCATCATAATATCCATGAGGATAAGGTCAGGCTTTTGTTTGCGAGCCGCATCTACTGCCTCTTCGCCATCATTTGCCTCAAGGACAATGTAGTCCTTGCCCAGAAGCCTTCTCACTATCAACCTGATATTTGGTTCGTCATCAACGACAAGTATTTTCTTCTTGCCCATTTAGTCCTCTGTTGTAAGCCTTCTTTCCCTTGACAGGTGGCAATAAAATGTCATAGTAGTAGCCAGCGTATCAGACTTTAAACGCCTCATTTCACAATTAAAGTAAGCCTGTTTAACTTTTGTGGATTACTGCTTTTCATCAGGGCTTCTTCTTGAGTAACTATATTCCTTTTTACCAGGTCGGCTAATGCCTGGTCCATGGTCTGCATGCCCTCTGGTTTACCCATCTCCAGATTAGGGGGTATTTCGTAGATCTTCTGGTCACGGATGAGCCTTCTGATTACGCTGGTGGCAAACATGAGCTCGAAGGCAGCTATTCGACCTCCGCCAATTCGGGGTAAGAGCGTCTGTGATAGCACTGTCTCCAGCACCTGTGATAATTGTAGCCTGATTTGTCGTTGCTGCCCATAAGGGAACATATCAATAATACGGTCAATAGACTGGGCAGCGTCAATGGTATGCAGCGTACCCAGCACCAGATGCCCGGTCTCAGCCGCCGTCATAGCTATGCTTATCGTATCCAGGTCACGCATCTCACCAATGACGATGACATCGGGGTCATGGCGCAGAGCGTGTATTAAGGCAGTGGAGAAAGATTTGGTATCGTCCCCCAAATCTCGCTGCCGGATGATGCATTTTTTGTCGCGGAATAAGAATTCAATAGGGTCTTCAATGGTAATAACATTTCGCCTCTTATTCTCATTGAGATGATTAATCATCGCTGCCAGGGTAGTTGATTTGCCACTGCCGGCAGGGCCAGTGACCAGGATAAGCCCTCTTGGCTTGAGAATAAGCTCCTTACAAATCTGGGGCAGTCCTAACTCATCAATAGATGGAACGTTGAATGGTACGAAGCGAAAGGCAAGGCTCATTGTGCCTCTTTGTTGGAGTGCATTAACTCGGAATCGAGCTAAGCCGGGAACAGAGTAGGCAAAATCCAGCTCTAGTTCTCTGGCGAAAGTAATCCTTTGCTCTTGAGTAGTAAGCTGTTCAAATACGGATTCGATACCTTTGGGTGTGAATGGGGGGAAACTTTCTTGTGGTATAAGCACACCATCAATACGAAACACCGGTGGGCTTGGCACCTTGAGATGTAAATCAGAGGCGCCTCTGTCCACCATTAGCTTAAGAAGTCCATCCATTTGCATTCTATTACTCCCCGCAATTTCATAAGATGATAGGCAGTTCCACAACAAAGGTAGCTCCCTTGCCCAGTTTGCTTTGGGCATATATCCTGCCGCCATGTTCAGCTACTATCCCGTGGCAGAGACTCAAGCCCAGCCCTGTTCCCTGCCCCACCTCTCTGGTGGTAAAGAAGGGCTCAAATATTCTATCCAGGTTTTCTTCCGCTATCCCGGGCCCATTATCTTCAAAAGATATCCTTATGTTGTTATTTACCTGCGCTGTCTTAACCAGGAATTTGCCCTTGCCGTGGGCTAATTTCATCTCCGTCTCGGCATTCAAAATTATATTGAGGAACACCTGCTGGAGTTGGCTGGCATCAGCAAGGGTCATGGGCAAGTCAGGGTCAAGCTGAGTAGTGACCTCTATATTATTAGTCTTCAAAGAATAAGCTCGCAGGTCTAGAGTAGTACTGATAGTGTCGTTGATATTGACAAGCTTTCGCTCTGGCTTCTGCTGGCGAGCAAAGGCAAGCAATTTCCTTACAATGTTGGCCACCCGCTGGGCTTCCTCATGAATTATGTCTATATCTTGTCTGATGTCACCTGGGATATCCTTTTTCGTTTGTAGTAAGCGGGCATAACCGATAACCGCAGTCAGGGGGTTATTTATCTCGTGTGCCACGCCTGCTGCCATCTGGCCAATCGAAGCCAGGCGGCTAGCGACATGAGCTTTCCGCTCCCACTCCGCTTTCTCATCTTGCAACTGCTTGTGCTCCGTGATATCCCTGGTGATGCCCCATATGCCCACAGGTTTTCCTTTCTCATCTCTAATCAGCCACATTCTGAGAGAAACAGGGAATACTGTCCCGTCCTTTCTGATGTACTCTTTTTCGTATTCATCCGAGTAACCTCTTTCCGTTATCTCATCTTCAACGATTCTCGCCTCCGTCTTGTACCACTTTTTCGGGGTAAGCTGCAGGTAGGTCAATTTCTTGATTTCTCCCATGGTATAGCCGAGCATGTCCAGATATGCCTGGTTAGCATCAAGGATGCGACCTTCCATGTTGTGGAAGGCAATCCCATCCAGGCTGGAATCAAATAAGGTGCGGTAACGCTCCTCACTCTCCCGCAGCGCTTCCTCTGCCCGCTCGCGCTCCGTGATGTCTATGACCAGCCCCCTTAAGCCTGCCGGTTTACCTCCCCGGGTAATAGGCACCGAATATACGAGAGCGGGGAATGTGCTGCCATCCTTCCTCATTGCCGTGTATTCAGTGCCGCCTAACCGTTCTCCCGCCAATATTCTTCGCATATTCTCCCTTACTCTATTCCTGTCCTCGGGAATAAACAGTTGAAGGGCGTTCAAACCTTTATCAATATCTTGCTGGGTATTTCCAGAAGTTTCAAGTCCATGACGGTTAGCAAATACAAAATTGCCTGTTTCATCAATTTCAAACACAGTTTGAGGCAAAAAGTCGACTAACTCTTTGTATTTCTCTCGACTTTCCCTTAGTGCCTCCTCCGCCCGCTTGCGCTCGGTGATGTCCTCATGGAGCACCTGAAATTGCGTTTCACCATTCCAAATTACTTCTCTGCGAAATACGTTGAGGTGGCGAACTTCGCCATCCTTACGCACAATGCTTATTTCATAATTGGACGGGACAAACTCTCCTCGTTTCCTCTTCTCTTTCCTTTTCTGGTGCTCAGCGTAGCTTTCGGGAGTATAGCGCTGTTTGGTTGGCACGGCTGCTAATTCCTCAAGACTGCTGTAGCCATAGATATCCAGTATAGCCTGATTGGCATAAAGCAATTCTCCTTCTGCACTGACGATGCGGATTCCTAACGGGGATTCATCGAGAGAGCTGTGGAAGTTCTGCTCTGCCTTCTTCAGCGCATCTATCGACCGCTTGCGCCCTGCACTTACAATAATCTCCCACTCACCAGCTCGCCTGAGTATGGCGAATTGATGGTTGCTAACCACATCCAGGACATCGTTTATACCGCACAATTCAAGTGAATAGGTACAGATAGCAAGCATGTGGTATTGGCCAATAACTCTATCCACCATCGCTTCATAATCATAAAAATCTTTCCAGTCCTTGGGTTCCAGCCAGAAGGTATTCCCGGTTAGCCGTAGTCCGTCAAGGCCTTTTTCAAGAGCAAGCTTCTCTTTATCGACCCAGCCCTGCAATACTTCATCGGCATCGAATTTCCCTGCTCTAGTATACCA
>MNYE01000114.1:2514-6127 GCA_001873005.1 Dehalococcoidia bacterium CG2_30_46_9 | reverse complement strand
TGCAAATTTTTTGCTAAACCTGTACTATACCCAGGTCTGGAGGCGAGATGATTAGAAGTCTCAATGGCAAGACACCAAAGATAGCAGAGTCGGCTTTTATCAGCGAGGCGGCTTATATTGTTGGGGATGTGGAAATTGGTGAGAATTCCAGTGTGTGGCCAGGAGCGGTAATCAGAGGCGATTTTGGTAAGATAAAAATTGGTCGGAATACCGCTGTGGAGGATAATTGCGTCATCCATTCGGGGTCACCTTCAGGGGTGGGGGATGTTGTGATTGGAGACAGCGTAGTTATCGGTCATGGTGCTGTCCTTAATTGCCACAGAATTGGCAATGGAGTTCTCATAGGCATGAACTCTACTGTTCTCCATGACACTGAGATTGGTGATTTCTGTGTAATTGCTGCCGGTTGTTTGGTAGGACAAGGAATGAAAATTGCAGAGAAATCATTTGTTGCTGGTGTTCCCGGCAAGATTAAGGGGCAGGCTTCACCAGAACAATTATGGTGGACACAAAACAATCCGGATGTTTATCCCCAGCTAGCTAAGCAGTATAAAGAGCAAGGGCTTTAGATAGCGTGTCACATTTTTTCCGGAGCAGTCATGCCCATAAGGTGCAGGGTTTTTGCCAGGACTATTTGACTTGCCTTAACCAGTTTGAGTCTGGCTTTAGTGAGCGCTTCGTTCTGAGAAATAACCCGGCACTGTTTATAGAAGCTATGGAAAGCTGTGGCTAAGTCTTGAGCGTAGTAAGGCAAGTAGTGTGGTTGCAAAGTAGTGGCTATATCCTCCATGCTCTCAGGGAGAAGTATTAGGCGGCGAATCAGAGTTAGTTCTGGCTCAGTGGAAAGCAAGGAGACATCACCCTGGCTGTAATCTATCACCCGCTGTTCTGCTAATCGCAAGATGCTGGCGATGCGAGCATGAGCATATTGAACATAATATACTGGATTCTCTACTGACTGTCTCTTCGCTAACTCTATATCAAAATCCATCTGGCTATCAGCAGAGCGAGAGAGGAATATGAAGCGGCAAGCATCTACCCCTACCTCGTCTATCACTTCTCGCAATGAGATAATGTCGCCACTGCGCTTGGATAGCTTAACGATTTCCTCGCCACGCCGCAAAGTAACTAACTGATAGGTGATTATTTTAAGTTGCTCTGGGTCTATCCCTAAAGCTCTAATCGCTGCTTTCATTCGAGGGATATGCCCCTGGTGGTCAGCTCCCCAAATATTGATCACAGTATGGAATCTTCGCTCCATAAACTTGTTATAATGATAGGCGATATCGGAGGCGAAATAAGTAGGTGAACCATCACTCCGCACCAGAACATTATCCTTATCCTCACCCAAGCTGGTGGATTCAAACCAGATAGCATTTTCCCTTTTTGCTACATATCCTCCGCCTTGTAGTATTGCCATAGCTTTATTATATTGTCCCTCTTCATACAGACTCCTTTCGCTGAACCAGCGCTCAAAATCAACTCTAAGTAATCTCAAGTCTTCCTTTATTCCCGCCATCATTTTCTCGAGTCCGATTTCACTTATCTTGGTAATAGCTTCTTCCTGCGGCAAGTTAAGCAATTTATTGCCATACTCGGAGACAATCTCTTGCGCCAGGTCAATCATGTAATTACCAAGATACCCTTCCGAGGGCATAGTGACTTCTCTGCCAAGACACTGTTGGTAGCGAGCATAGAGTGAGCGAGTAAAGTTATCTATCTGGGCACCCATATTATTTACATAATATTCCTTTTCTACCAGGTAGCCGGCAGCGGCAAGGATATTTGTTAATGTGCTACCCAGGACAGCACCACGACCGTGACCTACATGAAGAGGTCCCGTGGGATTGGCGCTAACAAACTCCACTTGAACAAGACTACCTTTACCCAGGTCAAGATTGCCATAAGATTCGCCAGCATTTAAAATCGTCTCCACTTGTTCTTTTAGCCACTCGTCTCGCAAAGTGAAATTGATAAATCCTGGTGAGACAACAGAAACTTTGTCAATTTCGGGTGGTAGTGAGAGATATTCAGATATCTTGTGTGCTACCGCTAAAGGAGACATTTTCATGGAGCGAGCTAGTTTTAAGGCGAGTCCCGAGGCAAAATCTCCATGTCCTGGATTTTGTGGGTGCTCTATGATTACCTCAGGTGGCATAGTAACAAGGGTGCCCTGTTGCTGTGCCGCTAAAACAGCTTGTTGCAAACAAAGAGCCAGTTTTTGTTTCACCAGTAGCTCATTCATGAGATTGCTTCAGCCCTGAACTTGTTTCAGGGGATATTCCTCAACTCCATTCGGCAGTTCGCGACCACAGATGGCTTAGTCTTTCCTTCAAAAGAGAATTTTCCTTCTTTTCTAAACTAGGGTCGGAATCAAATAAGGATATTGCTTCCTGGCGGGCTAATTCTAAAAGGTGTATGTCCGATAGCTCAGCTACTTTAAGGTTGGGTAAGCCACTCTGCTGTGTACCAAAAAATTCCCCGGGACCTCGTAATTCCAGGTCCTTCTCGGATAAGGCAAACCCATCGTGAATCTCTTCCATGAAGTGGAGTCGTTCCTTTATTTCAGGCGAATAAGTTTCCGGTATGAGTATACAATATCCTTGGTCTTTACCTCTACCCACTCTACCTCTAAATTGATGAAGCTGTGATAACCCGAAGTGTTCCGCGCCTTCTACTACCATCACGGTAGCCCTGGGTATATCAATGCCAACTTCCACAACCGAAGTTGACACGAGGATGTCAAATTCCCCAGCACGAAAGCGACGCATTACTTCCTCTTTTTCGCTGGCTGGTAGTTGACCATGAAGTAATCCTAACTTCAAATCAGGGAAGACCTCCTGAGATAGTTTTTCATATTCAGTAGTGGCAGCTTTTGTCGCAAGGGACTCCGATTCTTCAATCAGAGGGCAAATTATGAAGGCTTGGTTCCTTTTTTTAACTTCACGATGAATAAAGGTGTAAACCTTTCCTCTGTATTCGGGCTTAAGCCATTTTGTCTTGACCTGCTGTCGCCCTGGGGGCAACTCGCCTATCACAGAAAGGTCAAGGTCTCCATAAAGCGTTAATGCCATAGTTCGTGGAATAGGTGTTGCTGTCATGACCAAAATATGGGGATTGAAACCTTTCTGTCGCAGTGCGGAGCGCTGTAATACACCAAAGCGATGTTGTTCATCTATAATTGCCAGACCCAGATGATTGAATTCTACTCCTTTTTGTATCAGGGCATGAGTGCCAATAACAATATCAATTTCGTTTTGCTTAATTTTACGGTGCAAATCTTCCTTTTCGCTACTGCTAAGGCTTCCCATAAGTAAAGCAATAGTAAGTGGCTTGGAGAGAAATCCGGAATAGCATTTGGTATAGGGTGTTTTTTCCTCCTGGTTAGCAGTTTTAGCTAAATAGCTGCAAATATTATGGAAATGCTGCTCAGCCAATACCTCGGTAGGAGCCATTAAGGAGCTTTGATAATTATTGGCAGCAGCCATTAAGAGGGCTAAGGTGGCCACTACAGTCTTGCCACTACCTACTTCACCTTGTAGAAGGCGTGACATAGCTTTTGTTTTTTGCAAATCATCCAAAATCTCTTGAAGTGCTTTTTGCTGAGCCCGAG
>MNYE01000114.1:0-2503 GCA_001873005.1 Dehalococcoidia bacterium CG2_30_46_9 | reverse complement strand
GGCAAACAAGACGAGAATCTGCTGATGATCTCTCGATCTATATTAAAGGCGTTGCCTGGCTGGCTTTCTTGCCAATCTCGCTTCCTGGTGAGAACGCCTATTTGAAGGAGAAACAGTTCGTCGAAAGCCAAACGCTCCCTGGCTTTCTCTGCTGCTAATTGCTTGTCAGGATAGTGAATCTGGGTAAGGGCGTGTGGCAGGTCTACTAATTGGCATCGGTTTTTTGTTTCTGATGGAAGGAAATCAGGTACTTGCCAGACATAACCATCAATGGCCTCTTTGACCCATTTCCTTACCTGTCGAGGATATAAGCCCTGGGTGAGGGGATAGATGGGGACAAGGCGGGCGGTATGAATAGTTTGACATAAGACAGAATTTTTCTTCTCTCCCTCAGGACTAGCTTTGCCTTTAAGCAGCTCCCATTCAGGGGATTCGAATACCTTCTCTCCCTTGAATTCCCTTACTGTGCCACTAATAACTATGCGGGCATTGGTGGGAAATTTCTTGGCCAAATAGGGCTGGTTGAACCAAACGACCCTGATGGTTCCCGTTTCATCACCTACGATTGCCTCTGTGCTTTGCAGGTTGCCAAGTGTAGCCACTCTAGCTTGCCAGATTGAGGCTATGATGGTCTGTTCCTTTCCTTCCTCGAGCTGGGAGATGGTTTTTCTTTGACTATAATCAATGTAACGCCTGGGAAAGAAATAGAGTAAATCCTCTATTGTTTTCACAGCAAACTTGGCAAATCTGGCAGCTACTTTAGGTGTAATGCCCTTGATCACAGTTATGGGTGAATCCAGTCTCCCACCCTCACGCCCCTCGCCAGATAAGGTGGGAGGAGGGGAGGGCCTCCCTCTTATCCCTCTCCCTTCAAGGGAGAGGGTTAGGGTGAGGGCTTCCCTGGGAGCCAAAGGCGTGGCAATCCCCGAAGCAATCTGTCCCGAGCTTTCTCGCTCTTGACTTCTGGGCTCTCCCTGCTGAGCATATACCGTCTCGTTTTCCTGTTCCGCCTTCTCCAGCTTATTTAGCCAGTCGAGAATACTGGCTAGCCATATTTTGCGCTCATCTATACTGTGGGAAGCATAGTGATAGTTAACCAGGTTGAGTTCATCGAAGTCGGTTAAAAGCTGGGGCGCCAGTTCTTTCCTCTTCAAATCGCTCAAAGTCAGTATGAGACTTCGCCTTACCTGTCTTGTCTGTCTTTGAAGGTACTTGTCCAGGCCACCCAGCACCGCTTTGTCAATATAATCCCCCTTACACTCTAATTCTAAAATAGCTCGTAATGTATCAATATCGGCCATCTTTTTAGACTAAACCTTATCCTAAGATACTCTCAATGAACTGTTTACGCGATTCCACTTTATCCACGAGATTTTCCTTAATTTGGTAACTGTTCAAGTTAAGGTTTCTCCAAAACCTCGTGCTTTCCTACCTTCCTTAGAATGTAGGTATCTTCCTTAATCTGAAAAGTGAACCTATAGCTTCGTGAAATTCTCCCTTCCCAAATTTCCTCATAACCTTTCATCTTTTTAATCTGGAGGGATGAATGGCGTGGATTTGATAAAAGTACTTTCAATTTCTCATCTCCCTTCTTTCGAATAGAAGCCGGCAGTCTCTCATAGTGCTTGACGAAATCATCGGTAGAGAGAAGTTTCATTTTCGTTTTTTGAGAGTAGCCTTGAATTCTTCAAAGGTCTCAAAGGGGCCGTAGAGTTTTCCCTCTTTGATTTCCCTCTCCACTTGTCTCTCACCCTTTTGCCATTCTTCAGTCCACCACCAAGCTTGCTTCCGATCAATAAGCCCAACCTTGACTGCTAGTTCGATCTCCTCAAGACTGAGACCTTCAGAATGGATGATGTCTTCTTTGATACGTTCTGTTTTTCTTGTCGCCCTAAAGAGAATTTCCTGCTCCTTTTCAGTTAAACGGATAACGTCAGTTTTAACGGCTAACCTTTTGGGGATCATCACAATCTTTCCATCTTCTACTGTTGCCTCTATAAAATCTCCTGTTTCCAAATGCAGCTCAGAGAAGACTTCTTTGGGAATAGTAACTTGTCTCTTGGGTCTAATCTTTACCACCGACATTTTCCCCTCCTTGATAATTACTTATTAGTAAATATGTAAGATTTTCTTACAATCTAATATATCTTCCTCCGAAGGCCATGTCAAGTTCAAATTGCCTGAAGGCAAAGTGTAGTTGGCAATCCAAGGATTTATTCTGCCTGCGATATAAAGGTCTTCGGGATTGGAAAGGCAAAGCGAAAACAGTGCAATGCGTTGGTGAGATCACCAATATCTTAGTGTTCTGCTTCAAGAACCGAAACAGCCAGAACATGAGGACCGACATGAGTTCCTACCACAGGGCTCACTTTGGAGCGGTAGAGGCGCTCGGGAGGGACTAAATCTTTAAGGCGCTCAGCTAACATCTCTAATTCGTCGGGGGTAGTGGCATCCTCAATAGCCAAAGCTTCAATATGACTAAAACTCTTGGCAAAGTTCACCA